>NZ_JBHXTG010000004.1:0-187376 GCF_042677465.1 Kitasatospora sp. NPDC127111 | reverse complement strand
GTCGAGGGCGACGACGCGGGTCTCCCCCTCCCCGTAGACCTTGTTCAGGCCGGTGGCGCGGGCGGCCGCCCGGCCGGTGCGGACGGCGGTTGCGGGCATCGTCACGGGGAATCTCCTGCGGAAACGGAAAATCGGATGATCGGGTTCCATCCCATTCTTCCGATTCGCGCCGGCCGGAATTGTCAGCCGGGGGTACGGTGGACCCCCGCCGTCCCGGCGGGACGGCGAGGGGCGATGTCCTCCTCGGGTATGACACCTGCCCCCGAGGCCGTGGGCGGCGGGAGCCCGGCCGGGGCGTGTCCGTCAGACGCCCCCTACTCCTCTGTCAGACGCCCTACTCCACCGCGACGCCCCAGCGCACCGCCAGGCCGGCCAGGCCGCCCGCCACCGCCGTCCCGTCCGGAGTGAACTGCCAGGAGCCGCCCTTGCGCTGGAAGGCGCCGACCAACAGGGCGGTGTCCGGCACGCCGCCGGTGGCGGCCGCCCAGCGCTCCGGCCCGGCCGCGCCCGGGCCGTAGGCGGCGGTCAGGGCCAGCCCGTGCACGTAGCCGAGCGGCAGGGCCGGCGGCTCCTCCTCCTCGGTGGAGACCGCGATCACCACCGCGTCCACCGCCGCCGGGAGCCGGCCCGGATCCACCGTCAGCTCGGCCGCCCGGACCGGCTCGCCGGGCACCGAGCGGGTCGGGTGCAGGCGCACGGCACCGTCCGGGTCCTGCGGGTTGTTGAAGAAGACGAAGTGCTCGTCGCTCAGCACCGTGCCGCCGGCGCAGAGGAACGCCGAGACGTCCAGCTCCACCGCGTCCCCGCCGGCCGTCCGGCTCTGCCAGGACAGCCGCAGGCTGCTCGGACGCTCGGCCGGCCCGTCGCCGCCGGCCTCGGCGGGGGCGGGCCGGCCGCCGTTCCCGCCGTTCCCGCCGTTCGCCGAGTGCCCGCCCCTCCCGTCGCCGAGGCGGCCGCGCAGGCCCTGCTCCGCGAGCAGCTCGACCAGCTCCGGCCCGCTCACCAGCGTCAGCGGCTTGTTGCGGATGTAGTCGTACGAGCCGGGCCCGAAGCCCGCCGTGGTCACCAGGATGCCCTTGATCGCGCCGTGGTGGCGGACCGTCGAGTCGAGGTCCCGGACGGCGGTGGGGGAGACCGTCGAACGGTAGCGCTTCGCCTGGATGACGATCCGTCCGCCGGTCACCGGATCGAGGTCCTCGGCGACCACGTCCACCCCGGCGTCCCCGCTGCGGGCGGTCGTCATCACCCGGAAGCCGCGCAACCGGAACAGTTCGGCGATCAGCTCCTCGAACTCGATCGGGTCCATCTCGAAGAGGTCCGGCTCCTCCTCGCCGCCCTGCCCGGCCACGCTGCCGCCGACCGTCTCCGGCAGCCGGTCCGGCCGCACCTCGTCCAGCCGCTCCGGCCGCGCCGACAGCGTGCCGCCGAGCCCCTGGAAGCACTCCACGGCCGCCACCCGGTCCAGCGCCAGCCCGGAGAACTCGCCCCGGTCCACCGTCACCGTCGACAGGAACCGCTCCGCCTCCCGGCCGGTCGCCGGGTCGATGCCGTGGACGAAGCCGTTCAGCACCACCGAGGCCAGCAGGCCGTCGCCATCCGCCCGGAACAGCTCGGCCACCACCCGCAGCGCGCTCTGCGCCATGACCTCCCGGTACAGCGCCTTGCGCTCGGTGGCCGGGCGGGCCACCTCGGCCTCCCGGTCGTCCGTCTTCACGTACCGCACCCGGGCCGCGGCCGGCACCACGTCCGCGCCCGGCAGCTCCCAGTTCACCACCAGCTGGCGGGTCGACGCCTCCCAGGCCGCGACCAGCCGGTGCGGGAAGCCCTCCGGCCAGCCCGCCGAGGCGTACAGCACGGCGGTGAAGTACTCCTGCACCGCCTCCGCCTCGCCCGCCCGCAGCCGGCGTAGCAACTCCTGGGTGCCGGCCGCCCGTTCCTCGTCCTGACGGCGCTGCTGGGCCACCCACTCCAGGTACTGGCCGTGGTACTCGGCCAGCCGCCGCTGGCGGTCCGCCTCGGCCGCCTGCGCCGCGTACCAGTCCTGCTCGAACCGGGCCCGGGCCTGCGCCACGTACTGCTCGTACTGCCGCCAGACCGCCGGATTGCGCGCCTGCACCGCGTCCGGCGGCGGCACCTGGTAGTGCGCCTGGTCCGGCATCGGCACCGGCTCCCCGAGCCGGCCCGGCTCGAAGGCGGGCAGCGCGCGCGGCGCCAGCAGCGTCTGCGGCCGGAACGCCGGACGGGCCAGCCCGGCCGCCAGCAGCCCTCGCAACTCCTCGACCCGCGCGTCCAGTTCGGCCGTCCGCCGGGCCGCCTCCGCCTCCCGCGACTGCTGGTACGCCCGCAGCGCCTCGCGCTCACCCCGCGCCGCGGCCCGCTGGGCCTCCCGCGCCTCGCGCTCCTGCCGGCGCTGCTCGGCCGCCTGGGCACGCCAGCGGGCCTCCTCCCGGCGCTGCTCCTGCCGCTGCGCCTCCGCCCAGACCGCCAGCACCCCGTCGTTCCGCCGCCCCGCCACGGTCCCACCCCTTCGCTCACGCCCGAGCGGCACCCCGCGCGCCGCCTCCCGGCCGCGCCGCCGCCGCGCCCGCCACAATAGAACGTGGACGGGCGGACCGGCCAAGCACCCATGACCTGCGGAGCTGCCGGCCCCGCGACGGAGGGCGGAGCGCGGCGGAACCACGCCTGCCGGAACCCGGCCGAGCGGCGGTGGGGCTCAGGAGGCCACCCGGATCACCGTCTTGCCGACCGTGCCGCGGTCCAGGAAGTGGCGGTAGGCGGCGGGCGTCTCGTCGAAGCCGAACTCCCGGCCGATCACCGGCCGCAGGCCGTGGGTGCCGACCGCCCGGACCACCGCCTCCAGGTCGGCGCGGCTGCCGACGAACTCCCGGCGGATCGTCGCCAGCGACCCCGCGTACGCCTCGTCGGTGATCCGCAGCGCGGCCGGCTGCTCGCCGACCACCCAGAGCAGCACGATCTGCCCGTACAGCGAGGTGGCGCGGACGGACTGCTCGATGGTGGCCGGCCCGTGGGTCTCGACCACCAGGTCGGCGCCCTCGCCGCCGGTCAGCCGGCGCACCTCGGCGGACCACTCGGGCGTGCGCCGGTAGTCGATCACGTGGTCCGCGCCGACTTCGGCGAGCCGCTCGGCCCCGGCCGCGCTGCCGCTGACGGCGATCACCCGGCAACCGTGCATCCGCGCGAACTGCACGGCGAACAGCGAGACGTCCCCGCTGCCCAGGGTGAGCACGGTCTGGCCGGCCAGCAGCGGGGCACCACCGGTCAGGGCCCGCCAGGCGGCCACGCCCGCGCAGGTCAGCGAGGCGGCCTCGGCCCAGCCGAGCTCCTTCGGCAGGACGGCCAACGCCTGCTCGTCCAGGACGGCGTACTCGGTGAGCAGGCCGTCGACGGTGCAGCCGAGCTGGTCGGCGAGCTCCGGCCGGAGCCGGCCGTCGGTCCAACGGGGGAAGTAGCTGCCGGTGACGTGGTCGCCCGGGCGGACCCGGCTGACGGCCGCGCCGGTGGCGACCACCTCGCCGGCGCCGTCGCTGAGCGCGACCACGCCGGGCCGGGCGGGCAGCGGGTAGCGGCCGGAGAGGATCAGCGCGTCCCGGCGGTTCAGCGCGGCGGCGTGCACCTTCACCAGCACCTCGGTGGGCCCGGGAGCCGGCGGCTCGGCGTGGTGCAGGGCGAGCCCGTCGGGGTGGCCGGGCTTGTCGAGACGGTACGAGCGCATGGGGGTGGTCCTTCCCGGAGCGGCGGTGATCGGCTGGCACCGATCCTCGCCGGAGCCGGACGGCGCGCCAATTCCCGCCGGGGAATGGGCGGGTGGACCCCCGGTCGCGTCAGCGCACCTCCGCGTACCAGCGCCACCCGGTGCGGCGCGGGCGCCCGGGGAGGTCGCCCCGGCCGGTGGCCCAGAGCAGGGTCGGCCAGGGGCCGGCGTCGACATCGGGCGTCACGTCGGGGAAGAGCCGGGCGAGCGTACGGGCGCAGAGACCGGCCGGCGGTTGCCACGGGAGCCCGAGCCCCTGGGCGACGTCGTGCAGGTGGACCAGCGTCTCCAGCAGGCTCATCGCGGTGAACCCGGCCGGGTCGCTGAGGCCCCAGGGGTGATAGGCGCGGGTTCCGGGCGCGGCGGTGCGGGCCATCGCGACCATCAGCGCGCCGCTCGCCTCCAGCACCTGGATCAGCCCGTCCGGACCGGACTCGCGCTGCGCGAAGACGAAATTGTTCGGCCCGTCCGGGAACTGACGAACGGACAGGAACGGTACGTACCGGTCCTGCGGCGGCGCGGCCGGACCGAGCTGGGCGGCGTAGGCGAGCAGGTCGTCCGCCAGGTGCTCGACGGTGGCCCAGCAGTCCCAGTCCACCGCCCCGGCGGGCCGCGACCAGTCCGCGTCCGCGGGCGCGCCGCGCAGCGTCCCGGCGGCAAGGCGCAGGGCGAGGGCGAGGTCGTCCGGGGTGACCGGACCGGCAGGAGCGGGCGTGTCGGCAGCGGCGTCGTCGATCATGCGGCGACCGTACCAGCGGCGCTCCCGCCGGCGCCCCGGCAATTCCCGCACGGGCAGTCCCCGTACCCCGGGCAGTTCCCGTACCCCGGGCAATTCCCGCACCCCTCCCGGCACCCCCTACGGGTGGTGTACGTCCAGAGGTCTACCGGCCCGTGCGCGATTCGCCCGGAGGAGCGATGCGGGGCGGCCGCCAGACAGGAAAGCCTGATCGCCATGACAGCGAACAGGAAAGTGATGAACCGTCAGTCCGGCCCGTTACTGCGGCGCTTGAGGTCCGGGGCGGTGGCGTTCTGCCTCGCGTCGGTCGCCGCGGTGGCGGTCGCGCCGCTGCCCGCCCAGGCGGCCGGGCCCGACCGGGGCGAGGAACGCGGCGGCGGGTACACCGCCAAGATCCGGCGCACCGAGTACGGGGTGCCGCACATCGTCGCCCGCGACTTCGGCGGGCTCGGCTACGGCTACGGCTACGCCTTCGCGCAGGACAACCTGTGCCAACTCGCCGACCACGTGGTCACCCTGCGCGGCGAGCGGTCCCGCTACTTCGGCCCCGACGGGGCCTCCGTCGACGACCGGACCATCCCCAACCTGGCCAGCGACACCTACCACCGCGGGCTCCGCGAGGCCGGCACCGTCCAGCGACTGCTGGACCAGCCGGCCGACCGGAGGAGGCGGACGGCCTTCGGCGGAGCGATGTCCGATGGCTCTGTCAGACCCTCCTGTTAGGTTGCTCGCCATGAGCAGAGAGGCCATGGAGCGGCGGCAGTTCGGGCACCGTGCCCGGCTCGTGCTGACCCGTGAGGAGTCCGCGAGGATCGACGCGCAGGCACATGCGGCGCGGGCGATGTGGAACCAGTTACACGACCTGTGGTCGATGACGCCGAAGTGCCAGCGATCGCTGACCCGGATGGATGAGGTGTTGCGTCAGGCCCGTAGGGATATCGACTGGTACGCCGTGCTCCCGGCGCAGGCCGCGCAGGCCGTGCTCAAGACGTACGTGCAGGCGTGGCGGAACTGCTGGGAGGGCCGGGCGGACGAGCCGAGCTTCAAGGCGCGGTTTCGTACGCCGATGGCGGTGGACATTCCGCAGGGCCGTGACCTGAACATCGTGAGGGTGCACCGCCGCTGGGGCATGGTCCAGCTACCGAAAGTCGGCCGGGTACGGTTTCGCTGGACCAAGGACCTGCCTGTCGGCAAGCGTGCCGACGCGGAGAACCGGATCACCGGAGCACGGCTGGTTAAGGACGTGCTCGGCTGGCACATCGCCTTCCGGATCCAAGCCACGGAGGCCGTCCCCGCGCCGCACACGGGTCCCGAGGTGGGCATCGACGCAGGGATCACGGTGCCGCTCGCCCTGTCGGACGGCAACCACCAGCACCACGGCCAGTGGCTGACCGAGAAGGAACAGGCCAAACTCTTGCGCTTGGAGCAGCGCGCCGCACGGCGTAAGGCACACCGCAAGCCCGGCGAACACACCTCGTGTCGTCTCGCCAACACCTATGATCAGGCCGCACGGTTGCGCGCGAGAGCCAAGCGACGCCACCAGGACTGGCAGCACCAGACCACCACTGCCATCGCCGAGCAGTACGGCACGGTCGTGGTGGAGCAGTTGCAGATCGCGAACATGGTCACGTCTGCCAGGGGCACCATCGAGCAGCCCGGCACGAACGTCGCGCAGAAATCCGGCCTCAACCGGGCCATCCACGCCGAGGCGTGGGGCCGTACGGTCACCATGCTGACGTACAAGTGCGCCCGGTACGGCGGCATTCTTGCCAAGGTCCCTGCTCCGGGTACCTCGCAGCGTTGCTCGGCATGCGGGTTCACCACGCCCGGCAGCCGGGAGTCCCAGGCCCTGTTCGTGTGCAGGAACACCGGCTGCGGCTGGTCCGGCAACGCCGACCACAACGCGGCCCGGAACATCCTGCACCTGTACCGGACGGGCCATGCGCTCGTCCCGGCTGCCGGAAGGGCAGTCGTCAGGCGTGCACACCGCGTCAAGCCGCCCACCGCAAGGTAGGACGGAGTCTCCCTCCGTTCACGGGGGGAGAACACTTCAAGACAACGGCACCCGGATCGGACCGCGCGCCCAGGTGTGCCTGCAGATGATCATCGCCTGCCATGCTGGCCGCGCAGCGCGCGCTGGCGGACGCCGTCCGGCAGCTGGCCGGCGACGGCCTCCCGCCGGACGCGCCGATCGGCCTGGTCCAGCGCTGGGCGGGCATCCCGCTGAACGGCTGCGGCGGCGGGTACGGCTGCTTCAACGTCCTCACCGCCGGGCCGGCCTCGGGCGAGGGCGGCGGCACCCGGCCGGTGGACCTGGCGGCGGTGCCGCACGGCTCCACCTTCGTGATGGCCACCGAGCTGACACCGCGGGGCCCGCGCACCCGGACCCTGCTCACCTACGGCCAGTCCGCCAACCCGGCCTCGCCGCACTACACCGACCAGACCCGCCTCTTCGCCCGCAAGGCGTGGGTGACGGAACGGTTCACCGAGGCCGAGATCGACTCGGCCCCGCACCTGCGGGTGACGACCCTGGTCCGCTGACCCCAGCCGTCTCCTCGCACCGCCCGCCCCGCCCAGGTGCCCGCCGCCCCGGTTGTCCGAGGCGGCGGGTACCCTCGCAGGTCCGTGGACGGAGGACTGGCGAGGGGAGGGCGCGGCGTGGGCGTGAACGCACCGCGGGCGGCGGCGGGCGGCTGGATCTCCACCGGGCTGCACTGGCAGGACGGGCGGCCGGTGCTGAGCGCGGTCAACGGGCGGCGGCGGCACGAGCGGGTGGCCGAGCCGGGCGTACCCGTCGGCTGGTTGCTCACCGGACCGCGCCGCTGCACCGGCGCCTGGCTGGCCGGGGCCACCGAACGGACGCCCTGCCCGCACCACGCCGTCATCGAGCCGGACGGCGGCGCCGTCCAGTGCCCCGCCTGCCAGAGCGTCGACCGCGGGCTGGCGCTCGCCCGCGACCAGATCCTCGACGACGGGCGCACCTACCGGCTCTACCTCGCCTGGTTCGGCGAGGGCCTGCTGAAGGTGGGGCTCACCGCCGAGCAGCGCGGCACCAACCGGCTGCTCGAACAGGGCGCGCTCGCCTGGACGTTCGCCGCCCGCGGCAGCCTACCCGCCGTCCGCCGGGCCGAACTCACCGTCGCCGCCTCCGGGTTGGCCCGCGAGCGGTTCACCGGCAAGGCCAAGACCGAGCACTGGTGGCGGCACGGCGACGCCGCGCACCGCCGCACCGTGCTCACCGACGCCCGCGAACGGGCCCACCGGCTGCTGGACGGCCACGCGGTGGAGCTGCTGCCCGGCCACCCCGTCACCGACCACGTCGCACTCTACGGCCTGGCCGACGGCGCCCCGGCCGCCTACGGGCAGATCGACGCGCTGGCCGACGGCGCGGTCGTCGCCGGGACGCTGCGCCCGCCGATCGGGCGCTACCTGCTGCTCGACCAGCCCGAGGACGCCGATCCGCTGCTGCTCGACACCCGCCTGCTCACCGGCTGGACGCTCACCCCGGCACCCGGTCGCGCCGCCTCGGGCCTGACCGTACGGCCCCGCCTGCGCCCGCAGGAGGCGGACACCCAGGAGGCGCTGTTCTGACCCGCGGCGTTGCCGCGGTGTCGTGATGTGGTCCCGAACCGTGCTGTGGTCCCGAACCGTGGTGTCGTCCCGAACCGTGCTGTGGTGTCGAAACCGACCCGCGGCCCGGGGCACTTCGCCGGGCTCAGCCTCAGCCCGGCCTCAGCCTCAGCCCGGCCTCAGCCCGGCCTCAGCCCGGCCTCGGCGCGGTCTCAGCCCAGCCGGCTGCGCAGCGCGCCCGGCCCGGAGCGGGCGCGGCGCGAGCGCGGGGGGCGCGACGGCCGGACGTCGGAGCGCGCCGGCGGCGCCTCCTCCGCCGCCCGCCGGGCGAGCGCGGCCCGCGCGGCGGCCAGCGCCACCCGGGCGAGCAGCGGGTCCTCGTGGACGCCCGCCGCCCGCTTGTCCGTGTGGCAGGGCGTGCACCAGACGGGGGAGGCGGGCCCGTCCGGGTACACCATCTCCTCCGGCGGCAGGTAGTGGCTGCCGCACTCGACGCACTCGAAGACCATTCTCATCCGACGATCACCGTCCCGGATCCGTGGCACCGACCGCATGGTGACCAGAAGGTGTTGAGCTTCGCCACCATGCTCCCTTCCTCGTCCAGTTCGACCGTTGCCTCGGTCTTCTGGGTCCCCCCGGACCCACCACACCCGGTGCAGGCCTGAACCTCAGGCATATGACCCTCCTTGGCGCGGGGACCACCGTAGCGCGAATTCCGGGGACGGAGCAGCGGTCTGACGAACCACCACTCCTCCGGGGCGCGCGCGGCGGGACGGCGCGCGCCCCGGAGGAGCGTGGACGGGTGGGCGACGCGGCCGCCCGCGGTCAGCCGGCGGCGCCGCGGAGGAACTCGCGGTTCATCGCCGCGATGCTCGGCAGCGGGATGCCCTTCGGACAGGCGGTCGCGCACTCGCCGGTGTTGGTGCAGCCGCCGAAGCCCTCGGCGTCCATCGCGGCGACCATGTTCCGCACCCGGGACCCGCGCTCCGGCGCGCCCTGCGGCAGCACGTTGAGGTGGACCACCTTGGCCGAGGTGAAGAGCATCGCCGAGCCGTTCGGGCAGGCCGCCACGCAGGCACCGCAGCCGATGCACTCGGCGTGCTCGAAGGCCGTGTCGGCGGCCTCCTTGGGCACCGGGGTGGCGTGCGCGTCGGGGGCGCTGCCGGTGGGGGCGGTGATGTACCCGCCGGAGCCGATGATCCGGTCGAACGCGGACCGGTCCACCACCAGGTCCTTGACCACCGGGAACGCCGCGGCCCGCCACGGCTCGACGTCGATGGTGTCGCCGTCCTCGAAGTGCCGCATGTGCAGCTGGCAGGTGGTGGTCCGCTCCGGCCCGTGCGCCTGGCCGTTGATGACCATGCCGCAGGCGCCGCAGATCCCCTCCCGGCAGTCGTGGTCGAACGCCACCGGTGTGTCGCCGCGGGTGATCAGCTCCTCGTTGAGGGTGTCCAGCATCTCCAGGAAGGACATGTCCGGGCTGATCCCGCTGACCCGGTAGGTGGTCATCGAGCCGGCCGCGTCCGGGCCCGCCTGGCGCCAGATGCGCAGGGTGAGGTTCATGCGTAGCTCCGCTGGGTGGGGTGGACGTACTCGAAGTCGAGGTGCTCGCGGTGGAGGACCGGGGCGGTGCCGGTGCCGGTGAACTCCCAGGCGGCGGCGTAGGAGAACGCCTCGTCCCGGCGGGCGGCCTCGCCGTCCTCGGTCTGGCTCTCGGTGCGGAAGTGGCCTCCGCAGGACTCCGCCCGGTGCAGGGCGTCCAGGCACATCAGTTCGGCCAGTTCGAAGTAGTCGACCAGCCGGTTGGCCTTCTCCAGCGACTGGTTGAGCTCCTGCCCGGTGCCGGGCACCTTGATCCGGCGCCAGAACTCCTCGCGCAGCCGCGGGATCCGCTCCAGCGCCCGGCGCAGCCCGGCCTCGTCGCGGGCCATGCCGCACTCGTCCCAGAGCAGTTCGCCCAGCTCGCGGTGGAAGGAGTCCGGCGTCCGGTCGCCGTTCACCGCGAGGATGAGGTTCAGCCGGTCCTCGACCTCGGCCTCCACCGCGGCGACCGTCGGGTGGTCGGCGGGGACGGCGGGCAGCGGGTTGCGGGCCAGGTAGTCGTTGAGGGTCGGCGGGAGGACGAAGTAGCCGTCCGCCAGGCCCTGCATGAGCGCGCTGGCCCCGAGCCGGTTGGCGCCGTGGTCGGAGAAGTTGGCCTCGCCGATCGCGAACAGGCCGGGCACGGTGGTCTGCAGGTCGTAGTCGACCCAGAGCCCGCCCATCGTGTAGTGGATCGCGGGGTAGATCCGCATCGGCACCCGGTACGGGTCCTCCGCGGTGATCCGCTCGTACATGTCGAAGAGGTTGCCGTACTTGGCGGCGACGGCGTCGCGGCCCATCCGCCGGATCGCGTCGGCGAAGTCCAGGTAGACGCCCTGCCCGCCGGGGCCGACGCCGCGGCCCTCGTCGCAGACGTTCTTCGCGGCCCGGGAGGCGATGTCGCGCGGCACCAGGTTGCCGAAGGACGGGTAGATCCGCTCCAGGTAGTAGTCCCGCTCGGCCTCGGGGATCTCGGCCGGCGGCCGGGTGTCGCCCTTGGCCCTGGGCACCCAGATCCGGCCGTCGTTGCGCAGCGACTCGCTCATCAGCGTCAGCTTCGACTGGTGGTCGCCGGAGCGCGGGATGCAGGTCGGGTGGATCTGGGTGAAGCACGGGTTGGCGAAGTACGCGCCGCGCCGGTGGGCCCGCCAGACGGCGGTGGCGTTGGAGTTCTTGGCGTTGGTGGAGAGGTAGAAGACGTTGCCGTATCCGCCGGTGGCGAGCACCACGGCGTCGGCGGTGTGGGTGGAGACCACGCCGGTCACCAGGTCGCGGGCGACGACGCCGCGGGCCCGGCCGTCGACCACCAGCAGGTCGAGCATCTCGGTGCGCGGGTGCATCTCCACGTTGCCGGCGGCGATCTGGCGCGAGAGCGCCTGGTACGCGCCGAGCAGCAGTTGCTGGCCGGTCTGGCCGCGGGCGTAGAAGGTGCGGGAGACCTGCACGCCGCCGAAGGACCTGGTGTCCAGCAGGCCGCCGTACTCGCGGGCGAACGGGACGCCCTGGGCCACGCACTGGTCGATGATCTCCACCGAGACCTGGGCGAGCCGGTGGACGTTGGACTCGCGGGCGCGGAAGTCGCCGCCCTTGACGGTGTCGTAGAAGAGCCGGCGGACGGAGTCGCCGTCGTTGCGGTAGTTCTTGGCGGCGTTGATGCCGCCCTGCGCGGCGATCGAGTGGGCGCGGCGCGGCGAGTCCTGGAAGCAGAACTGCACGACGTGGTAGCCCTGTTCGGCGAGCGTCGCGCCGGCCGCGCCACCGGCCAGGCCGGTGCCGACCACGATCACGGTGTGCTTGCGCCGGTTGGCCGGGTTGACCAGCTTGGCGTCGAACCGCCGCTGGTCCCAGCGCTGTTCGATCGGCCCGGCGGGGGCCTTGGTGTCGGCGACCGGCTCGCCGACGGTGTAGTCCAGGTAGCTCACTTCACGACTCCGGTCATCACGGCCACGGGGACGGACAGGAAGCCCACGGTCAGCACGAGTGCCAGGCCGTTGGCGGTCAGCTTCAACGCCTTGTCCCGGCGGGCGTTGTTGGCGCCGAGGGTCTGCGCGGCGCTCCAGAACCCGTGCCGGACGTGCAGGCCGACCGCGAGCATCGCCACGATGTAGATCACGCAGCTGTACCAGTTGCCGAAGGAGGCCACGATGTTCTGGTACGGGTGGCCGTGCTCGGCGGCCGGGTTCACGGTGAGCGTGGTCAGGTCGAGGATGTGCCAGACGATGAACAGCGCCAGGATCACCCCGCCCCAGCGCATCGTCCGGGTCGCGTAGCTCGCCCGCCGGCGCCGGTGCACGTACTTGCTCGGCCGGGCGGCGAGGTCGCGCCGGCTGAGCTGGTACGCGGCCACGCCGTGCAGGACCACCGCGGCGAGCAGGCCCACCCGGGCGATCCAGAGGAACCACTCGTGGCCCAGGAACGGCTGGCCGAGCGTGCGCAGCCAGGCCGCGTAGCCGTTGATGTCGTCCGGGCCGAAGAAGACCTTGAGGTTGCCCAGCATGTGCGCGACCAGGTACAGCAGCATGACCAGTCCGCTGACGGCCATGACCGCCTTCTTGCCGACGGTCGACCGCCACAGGGTCGCCAGGGTGGACGGATGCCGGGCCGTCCGAGTCGCGGTTGTCATGGCAGCCACGGTAGGAACGCCCACGTGGGTGCGTCCAAGACATGATGCGGCTCGTGACGATAGCCGGTGCCTATCGGGGCGGCCTATCCTGGCCGGGTGCAGCTCCAGCAACTCCGCTACTTCCTGGCCGTCGCCGAGACCCGCCACTTCACCCGGGCGGCCGAGGCGGCACACGTCGCGCAGCCGTCACTCTCGCAACAGATCCGCGCGCTGGAGCGGGAGTTGGGCGCCGAGCTGTTCCACCGCACCCGCGGCAACATCGCGCTGACCGACGCCGGGGACGCGCTGCTGCCGCTGGCCCGGCGCATCCTCGCGGACACCGAGAGCGCCCGGCTGGCCGTCCAGGAGACCGTCCAGCTGCGCCGCGGCCGGGTCCGGCTGGGGGCGCCGCCGAGCCTGTGCACCAGCCTGGTGCCGGACGTGCTGCGGGTCTTCCGGGACCGCCACCCCGGGGTGGCGCTGATGGTGCGCGAGGGCGGTTCGCGCGACCTGGTCCGGACGCTGGTGGCGGGGGAGCTGGACCTCGCGCTGATCATCACCCCGCCGAGCGGGGAGGCCGCGCCGGCCCTGGACGTCACCGAGCTGCTGCACGAGGAGCTGGTGCTGGTCGCGGCGCGGGAGGAAGGGGCGGCGCAGGAGCGGGCCCGGCGCAAGGCCCGGGTGACGGAGCTGCGCGGGCGGCCCCTGGTGATGTTCCGGGAGGGCTACGACCTCCGCGAGGCCACCCTGGCGGCCTGCCGGGCGGCCGGGTTCGAGCCGGAGTTCGCGGTCGAGGGCGGCGAGATGGACGCGGTGCTCGGCTTCGTCCGGGCCGGGCTCGGGCCGGCCGTGCTGCCGGGCATGGTGGCGGCCCGCTCGGGGCTGGCCGTCACCCCGTTCGCCGGGCCCGGGCTGGGGCGGACCATCGCCGTCGCGCACGGCCACGAGGTGCCGCTCACCCGGGCGGCCGCCGCCCTGCGCGCGACGCTGCTGGCGCACCTGCGCGACGCGGCCCGGGCCGGTGAGCTGCCGCCGGGGACGCGGCTGCTGCTGTCGTGAGGCGGTCGCCGCCCCCGGGGGAGCGGCGGGTCGTGGGGAGCGTCCGAGGCGTGTCCGAGGTGCGTCCGAAGGTGTGTCCGAAGGCGCGTCCTGAGGTGATCGTCCGGACGAATGGTTGGCATGGTGTGCGAATCACCCACATCGTGATCTGAGGCCTTCACCGCCCCGGAACCCCTTGTTCACGGGCCGCGTCCCACGCACTGCCCGCGGTGCCGTATGGTGCGTCGCCGCAAGAGCCGAGCAGGGCAGTCAGGGGAGTACGACGCGATGGACGACGGGACGCGGCAGGACGGCAGACGGACCGGGGGCGGCAACGCCCCCGCGGACGAGGTCCCGGCGCCCGTGGACGGCGCCCCGGCGCCCTCGCGCGGCGTCCCGGCGGTCGAGGACGAGCGGCCGCCGGTCGAGGACGAGCGGCCCTGGGAACTCCCGGACTACCTCCACGAGCGTGAGCTCGGCGCCGGCGCGAGCGGCCGGGTGGTGCTCGCCCGCCACCGGGAGACCGGCACCCCCGTCGCGATCAAGTACCTCCACAGCGCCGTCGGCACGCCCGCGCTGCGCGAGGAGGCCGAGGTCCTCGCCGCCGTCGACTCCCCGCACGTCACCCGGCTCTACGAGTACGTGGAGGGCGAGCGGGGCTCGGCCATCGTGATGGAGCTGGTCGACGGGATCGCGCTGCGGGACCTGCTCAAGGCCGAGGGCGCCACCACCCCGGAGGCCGCCCTGGTCGTCCTGAAGGGCTCGCTGCTCGGCCTGGCCGCCGCCCACCGGGCCGGGGTGGTGCACCGCGATTACAAGCCCGCCAACGTGCTGGTCGACACCGCCGGCACCTCCAAGCTGGTCGACTTCGGCATCGCGGTGCCGAGCGGCGACGAGGGCGACGTCTCCGGCACCCCCGCCTACATGCCGCCCGAGCAGTGGGCCGGGAAGCCCGCCTCCCCGGCCGGCGACGTCTACGCCGCCACCGTCACGTTCTTCGAGTGCCTCACCGGTGCCCGCCCGTACGGGGGCACCACGATCGCCGAACTCGCCGTCCAGCACACCGAGGCCCCGATCCCCGCCGAACTGGCCCCCGACCCGGTCCGGCCGCTGATCCTGGCGGGCCTGGCGAAGGAACCGCAGGCCCGGCCGGAGAGCGCGGCCGCCCTCGTCGAGGAGCTGGAGGTCGTCGCGGTGGCCGCGTACGGGCCGGACTGGGAGGAGAAGGGCCGCCTCGACCTGACGGCGCTGGTGGCGCTGCTCGCGCTGCTGCTGCCCGGGGCCGGCGGCGCGGCCGGCGGCACCTCGCTCGCCCACACCGCGCTGGGCGGCGTCGACGCGTCGGCGGGCGCGGAGACCGTGACCCTGGCGTCCGCGGCACCGCAGTCGGCCGCCCCGCCGTCCGCCACCGTCCGGGAGCTGCTGGTCCGCCGCGGCGCCCGTCTCGGCGGCCGCGGCAAGGCGCTCGTCGGCGTCGTGGCCGGCACCCTGACCCTGGCCACGCTGGCCGGTGTGGCGATAGCCGGGGCCGCCGACGGCGGCGCCCACACGGTCGTCGGCGGCGCCACCCCGGAGGCCACCACCACCCTCGGCGCCGCCGACCCGACGACGGGCGCCCCGTCGCCCTCGGCCGGCGGCCCGACGGACACCCCCAGTGCCGCGCCGTCCCCGTCGGCGCCCTCGCCCTCGGCGAGCTCCGACACCCCGAGCACCTCGCCGACTGCCAGCCCGGGCGGCAAGACGCCCACCACCAAGGGCACGCCCCCGCCCGGCGGCGGCGCCCCGTCCACCGGCCTCCCGCCCGCGCCGCCCGGAGGCACCACGCCCACCGTCGCGGCACCGCCGTCCGTGCCGCCCTCCACCGGCACCGTGCCCACCGCGACCACCGCCCCGACCCCGACCGTCGCCCCCGCCACCATCGCCGTCAGCACGGTGAACCTGGACTCGCTGACCTGCAGCGGCCGTTGGAGCCTGAGCGCGACGGTCACGGTGGCCGCCCAGGGCACGGGCACCGGGACGCTGACGCTGAGCTGGTACCACACCTCGGGCGGACGGTCGGTCACCGTCGCCACCGACACCGTCGAGATCCGCGACGGCCGCGCCACCGTCACCCGGGCGCACGACTTCGGCTCGGCCGACACCTTCCCGACCTGGGGCGTACGCGTCAGCACCAGCCCGGCGGCGGCCAAGCCCGGCAAGACCTCGGCCGAGATGGCCGCCTTCCTCTGCGACCCGCCCCGCTGAGCCCCGCCCCGCACCCGCGCACGCCTTCGCCCGCCCCGCCCCGCCCCCTGACTGGAGAAGCCATGTCCACCCCCCGCCCCGACTCCGCCCCGGCACCGGGCGCAGACCAGACCGTCCGCCTCGGCCCGGGCCCCGGGGGCGTCGAGGAGACGGTCCGGTTGGGCGCGGCACCTGAGGCGGCCGTCGAGGAGACCGTGCGGTTGGGCGCGGCACCTGGGGCGGCCGTCGAGGAGACGGTCCGGTTGGGCGCGGCACCTGGGGCGGCCGTCGAGGAGACCGTGCGGTTGGGCGCGGCTCCCGAGGCCACCGAGGAGACCGTCCGGCTCACGTCCGCGCGGCCGGCGGCGGAGGAACGGACCGTCAAGCTGGACCGGGGCACGCCGACACCGGCCCCCGCCCTCGCCGCCCCCGGCGCCCCCGCTCCCGGCCCCGCCGGGCCCGACGCCGAGGCCACCGTACGGCTCGACGGCGACGACGCCGTGAGCGCGACCTTCCTCGACCCCCGGGCCTGGGGCGCCGCCACCCCGGCGACGGGGGAGACCGTCACGCACATCGACACCACCCCGGCGGGGGAGACCGTCACGCACATCGACACCACCCCGGCGGGGGAGACCGTCACCCGCATCGACACCGGCGAAGCCGGGGAGACCGTCACGCGCGCCGACACCCCGGCGCACGGCAGCGCCGCGGTACCCGCCCCGCCGCTGCCCACCCCCGCGGACGCGCCCGCCCCGGCGGACCCCGGTGCCACGCCGCCGCCCGGCAGGTCACCGGCCGCCACCGCCCCGCAGGCCGAACCCCCGCTCGCCCCCGGCGAGTTGCGACGCTTCGGCCCCGGCGTCCCGCCGCAGGCCGCCGCCGTCTGGCACGGCGCCGCCGCCCCCGACGCCCAGCGGCCGCGCCGCCCCCGCCGGGTGGGGCGATGGCTGGTGCCGGTGGCCGTCCTGCTGGCCGTCCTGGCCTTCCTGTACTGGCGCTTCGCCACGCCCGCCCTGGCGGTCACCGGCGTCACCGCCACCACCGACCCGGCCGGCCCGGCCTGCGGAGGCACGGCGGTGATCACGGCCGCGGTGGAGACCAACGGCGGCGCCGGCACCATCCGCTACCGCTGGCTGCGCAGCGACGGCACCACCTCGGGCGAGATCGCCCAGGACGTCCGCTCCGGCTCCCACCACACCGACCTGGTCCTCCGCTGGAGCTTCGAAGGCCACGGCGACCTCCAGGCCACCGCCACCCTGGAGATCCTCTCCCCGACCACCCGCACCGCGGCCACCTCCTTCCCCTACCACTGCTCCTGACCCCGGCGTCGGCCGCCGGCCCACCGCCAGCTACGCGGGCAGCACCCCGTGGATGCGGGAGATGGTGAACATCCGCTCGTCGTCCCGCAGGTGGCACCAGGCGCGCAGGTACGGCGGATCCAGATCGAGCCGGCTGAGGGTGCGGACCGTCGCGATGCCCGAGGTGGCGACGTACTCGATCGTGATCGGCTGACCGTCGTGGACGGCATGGGCCAGCTGGCGGACGTCGGTGAAGGACAGATGGCGCGCGTACCCGGCGAGGATCTCCTCGCTGTCGGTGGCGTAGGGGCGGCCGTTCTCCGGGGCGGGCTCCGGGATGTCCTGCGGAGCACCGAGCAGCCGGGTGGCGAGGGCGTTCAGGTCGACGGCCGTTCCCGCGCCCGCGGCGCGGGTGGCCACCGTCGGCCTGCGGGAGCCGCCCCCGGGCGGGCGCGGGGGCGGGACCGGGTTCGCCGCGCGCGGACGCTGCGCCCGCTCGATCCGGACGGACCCGTCGGGCTTCTCGGAGACGGGGGCGTAGCCCGCGGACCGCAGGGCCGCGAGCGTCTTGTCCGGCGTCGTCCGGCTGATCAGCACCGTCGGCGCCAGCTGCCGCAGACCGAGCGGGGCGAGCTTGCGGTGGGCGGCCAGTTCGGCCAGGAGGGCGGCTTCCTCGCCGTGGATGACACAGCCCGTGGCGACGACGCGCACCCGGCCGTGGCCGCGCGCGGTGTCGTGGATCAGGTACACGAGCGGCTGCGGCAGCGGTGCCGCGGCGACGGCGGCCAGGTCGGCCGTGACGGCGTCGGGGGTGAGGCCCGCGTCGAGGGCACGGCGGACGCTGCCCGGGCTGAACCGCCACACGGAGGCCGCACCGGCGCGCTCCCGGTCCGCGACGGAGTCCAGCAGCGTGACGAGGGCCGCCGACGGAGTACCGGCGACCACGGCCGTGAGGTCGCTGCCGAAGCGCGCGGTCCCGCTGGCGGCGGGCAGCAGCCGCCGACAGGCGTCCGTCAGCGCTTCGGCGTCGTCGGCGAGCAGGGCGGCCCCGATCGGGGACAGGGCCCCGAGGGCGAGCGGGCCGAGCAGTTCTGCTTCGCGGATCAGGGTCGAGAACGGCGTGGTGTCCTGGGCGAGTTCGTCGGCGAGCGGGCGGTGCCACCCGAGCGACTCCCCCAGGTCCGCCGGGTTCGCCGCGCCGGTGCCGGCGGGGAGCCGCGCCACCGTCGCGAGCAACCCGGACCGGGCCTGTACGCAGCCGCCGCAGGCCGGCCCTCCGACGAGGGCGGGCACGGCCTTCCCCTCCTCGTCGCGGCTCCCGCCGGGAGTGAGCGGCAACGACCACCACGCTCGGAGAAGCACGGCGAGCTGGTCGGCCGGCTCCTCCTCGGCCCAGGTGTCGTAGGCGGCGGTCGCCGCGACCCGATCGCCGTCCCGGGCCAGCAACCCCGCCGCACCCGCCGTCTCCAACGCGAGACGCACCACGATCTCCTCGCACTGCGCCGCCTTGCCGACCCGGGACAGCTCCCGGGCGCCGACCCCGCCGGCCTTGAGCCGAGTCGGCGGGGACGCGGCGCAGACCCGGAGGACGGAGGCGGCGTGGGCGGCGAACGCCATCGCGGCGGCCGCGGCCTCCTGTTCGATCGCCGCGGCGGTGACGGGCACCGACCGGACGACGGGCGGGACGGGCGTGAACGGGGCGTGCCAGCCGGCGCCGCGCACCGCGAGCGCCACCTCCGCGGGCATGCGGGCCGGACCGTACCGGTGGCGCTCCCGGACCAGCAGCGCCCGTTCCACCGCCCACTGTTCGCCCGGCCGGGAGTCGTACGGGGAGCCTCCGAACATGACGAGGGCCGGTCCCTCCGGAGCCTGATCCGCCCGCTGCTCAAGGAGTTTCCGGGTGGTTGCGGGGGCCTTGGCCACCAGCGCGGCGACCCGGGCCGGGTCGCTGTGGTGCTCGACCAGGGCGGCCAGTCGCCGCTGCTTGGTGTTGGCGGCGGGCTTGACCCCGAGCTTCGCCAGCGCGCGGCCCAGTTCGTCGGAGGTGGTGTCCGCCAGGAGCTGTGCCAGCGGCCGGTCCAGACCCAGGGGCGCGGCCCAGGCCCGCCGCAGCGGTGCCGCCATGCGCAGCACTCCTTGGCCGTCCGGCCACACCAGCGCGCGATCGGCCAGCGCCTCGAGGGCCGCCTCCAGGCCACGCGCGCGCTCCCCGTCCACCGCGTCCAGCAGGCTGGCCACGGCGTCCCGGGAGGCCGGCGCGACGGCGGCGACGGCTTCCGCCACCTGGAGGTGCGGCAGCACGAGCAGGGGCAGCGCCAGCGCCACTGAGGCCGGCCGCTGAAGCCGGTCCGCCAGTTCACCGACCGACCGCGGCTCCGGCGCCGACACCGCGTCCGGACGTGCCGCCAGGACCCGCTCCAGCTCGGGAGTGTCGAGCCCGCGCAGCCACCCGGCCATACCTGATCCGCTCGCCCCGCCGATGGGGACCACCTCATCGTGTAGGAGGAAGACCGTCCTGTCCCGGCGTCAGCCGGGGACCCAAGAATGGCGCACGCCACGGAGAAGAACGAATCCGAGACGACCACATGACGATTCCCGAGGCCATGGGCCGCTGGCCAACCAGCCGCCCGGTGGAGTCGAGGTCAGGGGTTCACGGCGTCCGCAGGGTGGCGAGGGCGGTTCGGAGGAGGAAGGCTTCGGCGCGGTCCCAGGGCCAGCCGTTCTCGGCGACGAGGGTGCGCCAGCCGCTCGGGCCGAACCAGAACCACAGGAGGTCCGCCGTCTCTTCCTCCTCCGGGCCGGCGGGCGGCGCCAGCGTGCGCAGGTGGCGTGCGGCGGCGCGGAGGGCCGCGCGGTAGTCGGCGGTGGCGCGCTCCCACAGGGCTTCGCCGTCCTCGTGCGACGGCAGCGCCTTGTGGACCGCCTCGTGCACGGCGAACATGCCTTCGTTCCCCGCCCGGGTGCCGTGGGCCAGTGCCCTGAGCACGGATTCCGCGTCCCCTGCGGCGAGTACGGCCCGCATCGCCTGCTCGTAGCCGGAGGCCCGGACGGCCGTGTCGACGATCTCGTTGAGGATGTCGCTCTTGCTCCCGGCGCTCGCGAAGACGGCCTTCGAGGAGACGCCCGCCTCGGCCGCGATGTCCGCGACGGTCACCCGCCCGTAGCCGCGTTCGGCGAACAGTCGGGTCGCCGACTGGAGGATCTGCGCCCGCGTCTGGGCGGCGGCCTGCTCCCGCCGGGGCGAGACGTAACTGCGTTTGGTCGGCATGGGGACAGCCTAGTCGCGGAAATGCTAGACCTATTCAATAGGTGATCTGTAACCTGAATATTGGTCAGGGCGGCGGACCGCCCCATGTGTGAGAGGAACCCAACCGATGGGAATGTCAGCCGAGGACGCGGCCCGCGGACTCTTCACGGTCCTGGCGACAGGGGACGCGGCGCTGGCCGCGGCAGTCGTGCACGAGGACTTCACCAACCGCGAGGCGGTCGTCGCCCCGGCCGCCTGCTCGCTCCCCGGCCCGGCGGGCGTGCTGGCCTCGGGCGCGTGGCTGCGCTCCGCCTTCACCGACCTGAGCTTCCCCGTCACCGACCTGGCCCACGACGGGGACCAGGTGTGGATCCGGCTGCGCATGCGGGGCCGCCACACCGGCCCCTTCGTGCACTACCGCGACGGAACGCTCCTCCAGGCGATCCCGCCCACCGGAGGTGAGATCGACTCCGAGCAGGTCCACGTGCTGCACCTGAGGGACCGCAAGGTCGTCCGGCACGAGGCGGTCCGCGACGACCTCGGCCTGCTCGGGCAGCTCGGCATCTTCCCCGCCGGCGCCACCGTCCAGCTCATCCGCGACTGGCACGAGAGCGGACGCGCGGCCAGCGCCGCGGCCCGGATCGCCGAGGCCGCCGAGCGGGCGGCGGCCACCGCCCACGAGCACACGTCCGGCTGAGCGGAAGTCGCCGATGTGACGACCCGTCGGGCGGGGGCCCGGGTGGCGAAGGGCCCGGGCCTCCGTGACGGGTCGGACGGGGGCGTGACGGCGCGTTGGGGGAGCGGGTGGGTGGGGCGCGCGACCGGTGTGTGCGCCGATGTGTTCCCGTTCGTCGTTTCCGCAGGTCGGCCGGGCTGCCTGCGGGAACGGGCAAGGTGGTGCACGACCTTTCGGCGGTGGGGTTCGGACGGCGCCCGGAGCGGGAACCGGGCTGCTCGCCGCCTCGTCGGCGGTGGCACGAGGCGAGGGCGGACCGGACGGCGTGCTGAGGGGGCGGGCGAGCGATGCAGGACGAGGCAGGGCGGAGAGCCGACGAGTGGCGGCTCCCGGACTACAGCCAGGTGCGGGAGCTGGGCGCGGGGGCGAGCGGCCGGGTGGTGCTCGCGCACCACGACCGCACCGGCACCCCGGTGGCGATCAAGTACCTGCTCGACGCGGTGGGCGGCTCCGGCCTCCGCGAGGAGGCGCAGATCCTGGCCCGGGTCGACTCCCCGTACGTCACGCGGCTCTACGAGTACGTCGAGGCGGGGCCGCACGCGGCGATCGTGATGGAGCTGGTGGACGGCGTGCCGCTGCGCACGCTGCTCAGGTCCGAGGGGGCGACGACGCCGGAGGCCGCGCTGGTGGTCCTCAAGGGCTCGCTGCTGGGCCTGGCCGCCGCGCACGCCGCCGGCCTGGTGCACCGCGACTACAAGCCCGCCAACGTGCTCGTCGCCGCGGACGGCTACACCAAGCTGGTCGACTTCGGGATCGCCGTGCCCAGCGGCGACGACCGGGACATCTCCGGCACCCCGGCCTACCTGGCCCCGGAGCAGTGGTCGGGCGCGCCGGCCTCGCCCGCCGCCGACGTGTACGCCGCCACCGTCACCTTCTTCGAGTGCCTCACCGGTACCCGCCCGTTCCCCGGCCGGACGGTCGTGGAACTGGCGGTGCAGCACCGGGAGTACCCGGTGCCGGACGAGCTGGTCCCCGAGCGCGTCCGGTCGCTGGTCCGGGCCGGGATGGCGAAGCTCCCGGAGGAACGGCCGGCCGGCGCGGCGGAGTTCGTCCGGCAGCTGGAGGCGGTCGCCGCGGCCGGGTACGGCGAGCGGTGGGAGGAGCGCGGACGCGCCGACCTCGCCGCCCTGGTGGCCCTGCTGGCGCTGCTGCTGCCGTGGGGCGCGGCCGGGCCGCCGCCCGGCGGGGCGACGGCGCTGGCGCGCACGGAGCTGGTGGCCGGCCGGGGCGCCGCGGCGAGCCGGGGCGAGCACGCGCTGGGCGGCCGTGCCTCGGCGAGCAGGAGCGCCCGCCCGCGCGGGGGTGCCTCGGCGAGCCGGAACGTCCGGCGGCTCGGGCTGCGCGAGCGGGCCCGGGTGGAGCACCCGATGCGGTCGCGCCGCCGGCGCGCCCGGGCGGTCGCGGGCGCGGTGGCGGGCACGCTCGCGGTGGCCTCGCTGGCCGGGGTGGCGCTCGCCGGGGTCGCGGACCGCGCGGACCGGACGCTGACGGGCAGCCCGATGCCGCAGGTCACCACCACGCTGGGGGCGGTGCGCGGAGCCGGCGGGGAGGCGACGGAGGGGCCGGCCGACCCCACGGCGTCGGCCGGCCCGTCCGACACCGGGACGCCTACCGGCCCGCCGTTCCCCTCGGGGAGCCCCACGCCGTCCGCGTTCCTGTCCCCGCCGCCCCCGTCGACGGACCCGTCGCCGTCGAGGCCGGGCGCGCCCGTGCCCGCGCCGTCGCCGAACTCCGGTACGACGTCGAGCCGTTCGGCCGGGCCGACGTCCGGTACCGGGCCCAGCCGGCCGCCCACCTCGGGCACCACCTCGCCGCCCGCGCCCAGGATCACGGACTCCCCCCGAACCACCCCGCCGCCCACCGGCACCCCGCCGTCCACCCCGGCCGGCCAGCCGCGGCCCACCGTGACCACCACGCCGCCGCCCGCGACCAGGGTGACCTCGCTGAACGTCGACTCGATCAGCTGCCTGGACAACGGTCATCACGGCATCCAGGCCAGGATCACCGTCGTGGCGTCCGGACCGCCCGGGGCCACGCTCATCGTGTCCTGGCAGCACCATTCCGGCGCGATCAACCCGCCCGTGACCATCGCCACCGAGACCGTGCGGCTCGGCACCGGCTCCGTCACCCTCACCCGGTCGTACGACTTCGGCAACGACGCCATGCGTCAGTGGGGCGTCCGGGTGGGCAGCGACCCCAGGCCGGAGAGCACGCCGACGCCCTACCGGGAGCTGCCCGCCATCGACTGCAGCCAGCCCGGCTGATCCCGCCCGCGGCTCCTGCCGCGGGGCTCCCGCCGCACGTCCCCCGTCGCACGTCCCCCGCCGCACGTCCCCGGAGGTCTCCCATGTCCCTGCCCCGACCGGAGCCCGGCCGCCCGGGTTCCGGCCCCGACCGGACCGTCCGACTCGGCGCCGGCCCCGCGGCCGAGCGGACGGTCCCGCTCGACGGCGCCGCGCCCGCCACGCCCCCCACGCCCGATGCCGAGGACGCCGAGTGCGCCACGTTCCTCGACCCGACCGTCTGGGGCACCTCGGGCGGCCGGACGCCCGGGTTCGGTGCCGGACCCGTCCCGCCGGCGCCGTCGACGCCGCCGGCCCCGGCCCCGACCCCAGCCACAGCCCCGACCCCGACCCCGACCCCGGACCCGCAACAGCCGTACGAGGTGCGCCGGTTCGGCCCCGGCGTGCCGCCGGTGGCCGCGGCGGTGTGGCACGGCGCTCCGCCACCCTGGCAACGGCAGCCGCGACCCCGCCGGCGCCGAGCGCTCGGCTGGCTGGTCCCGGCGGCCGTCCTGGTCGTCCTGCTCGCCTTCCTGACGGCCCGCTGCCGGTCCGAGGCGCCGCTCGCGCTGACCGGCGTCACGGTGGCGGCCGACCCGGCGGCCGGCCCGCCGTGCGGCGGCACCGCCGTGATCACCGCGACGGTCGGCACCGACGGCCACGCGGGCACCATCCGCTACCGCTGGCTGCGCAGCGACGGCACGTCGTCCGGCGAGCTGCTGCAGCCGGTGCAGTCCGGGGAACACCGGGCGGACCTGGTGCTCCGCTGGTCCTTCGACGGCCGCGGCACGATGCGGGCGACCGCGACCGTCGACATCCTCGAACCCCGCCGCCTGGGCGCATCCGCCTCCTTCACCTACACCTGCCAGGGCTGAGCGCGCGGGGCGGCCGCGGGGGCGCCTCGGGGCTGATCGCGGCCGGGCGGTTCGAGGCCGTCCGTGGGACGGTCCCGCGAGCGCCGCGGGCGTGGTCACCGGCTGCCGGGACGCGGTCGTGCGGGTACGCCGAAGGGCCCGGGGCACGCGGCCCCGGGCCCTTCGGCGAGTGCGCGGGTCAGGCCGGGAGGACGGCCTCGATCGCGGCGATGACCTCGTCCGACTCCGGCTCGGTGCGGGGGCGGATGCGGGCGGCGACGGCGCCGTCGGGGGAGACGACGAACTTCTCGAAGTTCCAGGCGATGTCGCCGGCCCGGCCCTCGGCGTCGGCGGTGCGGGTCAGGACCTCGTACAGCGGGTGGCGGTCGTCGCCGTTCACGTCCGTCTTCTCGAACAGCGGGAAGGAGACGCCGTAGGTGGTGGAGCAGAAGGTCTGGATCTCCTCGGCGCTGCCCGGCTCCTGGCCGGCGAACTGGTTGGACGGGAAGCCCAGCACGGTGAAGCCGCGCGCGGCGTACCGCTCCTGGAGCCGCTCCAGGCCGGCGTACTGCGGGGTCAGGCCGCACTTGGAGGCGACGTTGACGATCAGCAGTGCCTTGCCCTTGTAGTCGCCCAGGGAGGCGGCCTCGCCGGACAGGGTGCGCAGCGGGATGTCGTACAGGCTCACGGAAGTCCCCTTCGGGTGGTCGGTTGTACGTGTACGGGGCAGCACTCGTCACGGAACGGTAGCCGTCCCCGCCTGCCCCAACCACGACCGGGCCGCCGGTGTTCCGCCCCGGGCGGCTGGATCCGCTGCCGGATCGGGCCGGCCGCGGTCCCCTCGACCGCGGCCGGCCCGGATCCCGACTACACCGCCAGCGGCTTGATCGCCGTCGGGGCGTGCTCCGGCAGGGTGGCCAGCTCCTCGAACTCGGTCACGTTGCTCATGTCGACGGTCTTGCTCATCGAGATGTTGGTGACGCGCTCCAGGATGGCCTCGACCACGACCGGGACGCTGTGCTCGGCGGCGAGCTTCTTGGCCTCCTCGAAGGCGGCGCCGAGCTCGTTCGGGTCGGTGACGCGGATGGCCTTGACGCCCAGGCCCTCGGCGACCTTGACGTGGTCGACGCCGTAGACGCCGATCTCCGGGGTGTTGATGTTCTCGAACTCCAGGTTGACCTGGAAGTTGATGTCCAGGTTGACCTGCGCCTGACGGATCAGGCCGAGGTAGGCGTTGTTCACCAGCACGTGGACGTAGGGGACCTTGTGCTGGGCGGCGACCGCCAGCTCCTCGATCATGAACTGGAAGTCGTAGTCGCCCGAGAGCGCGACGATCGGGGTCTCCGGGTCGGCGGTGGCGGCGCCGATCGCGGCCGGGATGGTCCAGCCGAGCGGGCCGGCCTGGCCGCAGTTGATCCAGTGGCGCGGCCGGTACACGTGCAGGAACTGCGCGGCGGCGATCTGGGAGAGGCCGATGGTGGTGACGTAGCGCGTCTCCGGGCCGAAGGCCTTGTTCATCTCCTCGTACACGCGCTGCGGCTTGATCGGGATGTCGTCGAAGTGCGTGCGGCGCTGCAGGGTGGCCTTGCGCTCCTGGGCGGAGGCGGCCCAGGCCGAGAAGTCGGGCAGCTTGCCCTCGGCCTTGAGCTCCTCGGCGACCTCGATGAAGAGCTCCAGGGCGACCTTGGCGTCGGAGGCGATGCCGTAGTCGGGGGCGAAGATCTTGCCGATCTGGGTCGGCTCGATGTCGACGTGGACGAACGTGCGGCCCTTGGTGTAGGCCTCCATGTTGTAGCCGGTGTGGCGGTTGGCCCAGCGGTTGCCGATGCCGAGGACGAAGTCCGACGCGAGGAAGGTCTCGTTGCCGTAGCGGTGCGCGGTCTGGACGCCGACCATGCCGGCGGCCAGCTCGTGGTCGTCCGGGATGGTGCCCCAGCCCATCAGGGTGGAGATGACCGGGACGCCCGTGAGCTCGGCGAACTCGACCAGCAGGTCGGAGGCGTCGGCGTTGATGATGCCGCCGCCGGCGACGATCAGCGGGCGCTCGGACTCCAGCAGGAACCGGACGGCCTTCTCGATCTGGGCCCGGGTCGCGGACGGCTTGTAGACCGGCAGCGGCTCGTAGGTCTCCGGGTCGAACTCGATCTCGGTCAGCTGGACGTCGATCGGCAGGTCGATGAGGACGGGGCCGGGGCGGCCGGAGCGCATCAGGTGGAAGGCCTGCTGGAAGACGCCGGGGACCTGCGCGGCCTCCAGGACGGTGGTGGCGGCCTTGGTGACCGGCTTGGCGATCGCGGCGATGTCGACGGCCTGGAAGTCCTCCTTGTGGAGCTTCGAGACCGGCGCCTGGCCGGTGATGCAGAGGATCGGGATCGAGTCCGCGATCGCCGAGTACAGGCCGGTGATCATGTCGGTGCCGGCGGGGCCGGACGTGCCGATGCAGACGCCGATGTTGCCGGCCTTGGCGCGGGTGTACCCCTCGGCCATGTGCGAGGCGCCCTCGACGTGGCGGGCGAGCGTGTGCTTGATGCCGCCGACGTTCTTGAGCTCTCGGTAGAACGGGTTGATGGCCGCGCCGGGCACGCCGAACGCTTGCTCAACACCCTCGCGCTTGAGGATCTCCACTGCCGCGGCGGCGGCGGTCATACGAGGCATCGGGTTTCTCCTGCGTCGGCCCGCAGTGGGTCGGAGGGCTCATCTCCAGAATTCCACCATACGGAAGAACGGTTTCTGTATGCGAAAACAAAGTAAGGCGGCGCCTGTCGGGGCGTCAAGGGGAGTTTCAACAGAATGTGGAAGCCGGCCGCTCGGCGGCTGTTCGACGAAAGCCGCAGGTCGGACCGGGCGGGCCGGGGCGACGGAGGGCGCTCCCGGGGTGTCCGGCCAGGCTGTCACGGCAGGAGGCGACCGATCCATCGCCCGTTCCTCCAGTCCCGGGCGGTGCCGCGGGGGTGCCGGTCGTTCCTTCCTGCAAAGCCCCGGACCCGGCGCGCGGACTTCGCCGGGCCTTCGTCGGGCCTGCGCCGGACCTTCGTTCGTATGCCCGACCGGCGAACGCGTGCACCCGCCGGAGGGGTCGATCCGGACCGAAAAGTGATGCCGGTGTGTCACCACGGTGAAGGATCGGTGCACGAGGTTGGCTCGGTCCGGACCCCTGGGTACCGTCGGTGGCACGCCGGGCCATGGTTCTCATGTTCAACTAGGGCCGCGGCAGGGGGGTTTGGGAACGACCGGGGAGCGGGGGAGCTCCGGCCGTCGTGTCCCGTCCGGAACCGCGCGCGCCCGGTCCGCCCGCACCCGACCGAGGGACACGCCCCCTGACCGCGAGCCACCCGACCCGACACCCACCGCCGCCGCCTCCGGCCCGCCGGGGCGTCGGCCGTACCGCTGCCGAGCGTGCTCGCCCCCGGGGCCGGCCCACCGCGCCCCGCTCCACCCTGCCGGTCCCGGCAGCCTCGCCGGTCCCGGCGTCCCTGATGGTCCGGCCACCCCGTCGGCGCGCCCGAGTGATCCCTCCGACGTACCCGAGCGGCCCGCGCCTGTCCGGCCGGCCGCAAGCCCCGCGCCCCACACCCGCACGGCTCATGCCCGCACGGCTCACACCCGCACGGCTCACGCCCCGCGGCGCCGCGCCGCGAGCGGCCGCCACCCCTCCCAGCGGCGCACCCGCCCCTCCGGCGGGCGCGCGGAAGGAACGCCTCCATGCACCGACCCGCCTGCTCTCCCCCCGTCCGCCCCTCGCGCGCCCCGGTGGTGGCGCGGTGAGCGCCCTGCCCCGGCGCCGCAAGAGCCCGCCCGGCGGCCCCCGCCGGAAGGCTCCGCAGGGCCGCGCCCGCCCGCACCGCGCGCTGGGCCGCCGCGGCCCTGCCGCGATCGCGGCGCTGCGCGCCGTGCCCTGGCGCTTCGACCTGCCGGCCTCGCTGGTGGTCTTCCTGGTCGCCGTGCCGCTCTGCGTCGGGGTGGCCGTCGCCTCCGGCGTGCCCGCCGAGCTCGGGCTGGTCACCGGGATCGTCGGGGGCCTGGTCGTCGGCTCGCTGCCCGGCAGCAGCCTCCAGGTCAGCGGCCCGGCCGCCGGGCTGACCGTCCTGGTCTACGAGGCCGTGCAGGAGTACGGCGCCGGCGCGCTCGGCCTGCTGGTGCTCGCCACCGGCCTGCTCCAGCTCGCGATGGGGGCCCTGCACCTGGGCCGTTGGTTCCGCGCGATGTCCGCCTCCGTGGTGCACGGCATGCTGGCGGGCATCGGCCTCACCCTGCTCTTCGGCCAGCTGTACGCGCTCGCCGACCGGAAGGCGCCGTCGACCGGACCGGAGAAGATCGCCGGACTGCCCGCGCTGCTGCGCGACGCCCTCACCGGCGCCGCCACCCCGAGCGCGGTGGCCCTCGGCATCGGCACCCTGCTGGTGCTGGTGTTCTGGAAGTACCTGCCCGTCCGGGTGGCCCGGGCGGTGCCCGCGCCGCTGGCCGCCGTCGGCCTCGCCGCGGCCGTGACCGTCGCCGCCGACCTCCCGGTGGCCCGGGTCCGGGTCGCCGGCCTGCTGGGCGTGGTGCGGCCGCCGGACCGCGACGCGCTCGGCGCCCTGGCGAGCACGGCCGGACTCGGCACCATCCTCGCCTTCACCCTGATCGCCTCCGCCGAGACGCTGTTCAGCGCGGCCGCGGTGGACCGGATGCACCACGGCCCGCGCACCGACTACGACCGCGAGCTGACCGCCCAGGGCGTCGGCAACGCGCTGTGCGGCCTGCTCGGCGCGCTGCCGATGACGGCGGTGATCGTGCGCAGCGCGGCCAACGTCCAGGCGGGTGCCCGGACGAAGGCCTCGCGCGTCCTGCACGGGCTCTGGCTGCTGCTGTTCGCCGCGCTGCTGCCCGGCGCGCTCGGCCTGGTGCCGCTGACGGCACTGGCCGCCGTTCTGGTGCACGCGGGTGCCAAGCTGGTGCCGGTCGGGCGGATCGCCGGGCTCTGCCGGGAGCACCGGGGCGAGGCGGTGGTGCTGGTGGTGACGGCGGTCGCGATCATCACCACGGACCTGTTCGAGGGCGTGCTGATCGGCATCGGGCTGGCGGTGGTGAAGTCGGCCTGGCAGACCTCGCACCTGCAGATCGGCGTGGAGGAGCTGCCCGCGGGCGGGCCCGACGCGGTGACCGGGGCGCCGGCCGGGTCGGCGGACGGCCCCGACGGCCCCGACGGCCCCGGCGGCCCGGGCGGCTCGGACAGCCTGAACGACGCGCGTCCGCTGCGCGTCCGGCTCAGCGGCAACGCGACCTTCCTGCGGCTGCCCCGGCTGCTGGACGCGTTGGAGCGCCTGCCGGGCGACCGCCCGGTCGAGCTGGACTGGTCCGGCCTGCGCCACCTCGACCACGCCTGCACGGTGGCGCTCAGCACCTGGGCCGCTCAGCACCGGGCCCGCAGCTCGGCGCCGCTGGCGGTCGAGCCCCCGCTGCCGACGGTGGTCTGACACCGGTCGCGCGACGGGCCCCGGTGGCCTCGCCGACCGGCTGGCGAGGCCACCACGGGCGTGCGAGCCTCGATCTGTGGGGGCGGTTTTTCCGAGGACGGCCGAGGTCGGTCGAGGTCGGCCGACGAGCGCCGACGGTGACCGGCGTGCGGTCACCGAGGGCAACCGAGGCCGCGGACCCCAGGCGGAACGAGGTGAGGTCGCCATGACCGCTCAGACCCGGATGGCCGGACCCGACGTGGACACCGGGTTCTTCAAGGCCCTGGAGAAGGTGTTCGACCAGTACCCGGACCTGGTCGGCAAGTACGTGATCCGGTGGAACCGTGACGGCGCGTCGAGCCGGGGCGGCCGGGGCGGCCCACCGGCCGGCGGGCCGGACGGCGGGCAGGGCCCCGGCGCGGTCCCCCGCGCCGGCAGCTTCCACGCCTGCTGCGAGTGGGACTTCAACGGCGGCCGGTGGGAGTGCAGCCACCAGTGCGAGGAGTGACCACCACCGCCACCGCCACCGTCGTTGCCACCGCGCACCGCTGACGGCACGTCGCCGGGTGGTACGTCCGGCCGTCGGGCGCCGGGGCGGTGGACGGCGGCGGACGGCCGATGGCCAGAGCGCGCCCCGCAGGGCGCGCCCTGGCAGAGCGGTCAGCTCGCCGGGGTCGGCTGCGAGCTGCGCCCGGCGCCGTCGGCGTGTCCGGTCTTCCCCGCCCGGCCGGCGTTCCGTCCGGTGAACAGCCGCTCCAGGGCGAACGGGCCGGCGCCGAGTACCGCGATGGCGAGGAAGGCCCAGCAGAACAGCACCGAGGCCTCGCCGTTGTTCTGCAGCGGCAGCAGCGCGTGCTCCTGGTGCACGGTGAAGTACGCGTACGCCATCGAGCCCGAGCAGATGACGGCGGCGATCCGGGTGCCGAGGCCGGCCAGGACCAGCACGCCGCCGACGAGCTGGATCAGCGCGGCCCACCAGCCCGGCCACTGCCCGACCGGGATGGTGCCGCCGCCCTTGGCGCCGCCGAACACGCCGAAGAGCGAGGCGGCGCCGTGGCAGGCGAAGAGCAGGCCGATCACGATCCGAAAGGCCGTCAGGACGAGGGGACGGGCGGCGTCGAGCGCCTGTTGCAGGCTTGCGGGCATGGGAAAGTGCCTCCTGTGGGGAGGGGACGGGGGGACGAGCGGCGGTAAGGGTAGCCTTATTGTTCGATGTTTGACAATACTCAGTCAATGAACCCGTAGTCGAAGCTTCGGCTCGCCCTCCCGCTCCTTTCTTGACCGATCGATCTGGATATGACTAGAGTTCAGTCATGGCCCGCACCAAGGAATTCGACCCGGACGCGGCGCTCCAGTCGGCTCTCGAACTGTTCTGGCGGCGCGGCTACGAGGCGACGTCGATGGCCGACCTGGTCGAGGAGCTCGGGATCGCCCGCGCCAGCATCTATGCCACTTTCGGCAGCAAGCACGAGCTCTACCTGCGCGCCCTGGAGCGTTACGGCGAGCAGTGCGACCCGGCGCTGCTGTCCGAGCTCTCGCAGCCCGGCCCGGTGCTGCCCGCGGTCCGCGCCGTGGTCCGCCGCTACGCGTCGGAGTCCGGCGAGGACGGGGAGGGCGGGGCTCGGCGCGGCTGCTTCGTCACCAACACGGCGGTCGAACTCGCCCCGCACGACCCGGATGCGGCCCGCCGGGTGGCGGCCAGCCTCGGTCACCTGGAGACGGCGCTGACCTCCGCCCTGGTCCGCGCCGAGGCGCAGGGGGAGCTGCCCGAGGGGCGCGACCCGCGGGCGCTGGCCCGGATGCTGCTGGTGCTGCTGCAGGGCATGCGGGTGATCGGCAAGGCCGGCGACGGTGCGGCGCGCCTCCACGACGCGGCCGAGCAGGCGCTCGCACTGCTGGACTGAGGTCTCCGGCGGTCCCGGGCGGCGGCTCGGGCCGCCGTTTTCTCGGCCCTTATTTTGGATCGAACGGTCAATATAGAGAGGGGGATTGCGCGATGGTTCCGGTCCCGGAGCGGACTCCGCGGTCCTTACGCCCGGGCTTCGCCCTGCTCGGCGCCGTCCAGGCGACGCTGATCTTCACGATCGTGATCCTGTCCGTCCCACTGCCGCTGGTCGCGCGGGAGTTCGGCTTCGGCCCGTCCGGCGTCCTGCTGCTCAGCGCCGCGTACGGACTCTCCTTCAGTTCCCTGCTGCTGCTCGGCGGCCGGCTCACCGACCGGAACGGCGGCCGCCGGATGCTGCGCGCCGGGCTCCTGCTGCTCGCCGCCACCGCCGGCAACCTGCTCTCCGGCGCGGTCACCGCCTGGACCTCCTGGCGCTGGCTGTTCGCGGTCCCCGTGCTCGTCGCCCTCGCCGGGCTCGCCCTCTCCGGGCGACTGCTCCCCGCCGCCGCGCCGACCGGACGGACGCCCGGCGCGCTCGACCTGCGCGGCGCCGCCCTCGCCACCGCCGGTGTCTGCGCCGGCAGTTACGGCCTGGTCGCGGCGGGCGAACACGGCTGGCGCGCACCCCTCGTCCTCCTCCCGCTCGCCGCCGGCGCCGCCCTGCTGCTCGCCTTCGCCGCCGCCGAACGCCGCACCACCGACCCGCTGCTGCCGCCCGGCTTCCTCGCCGACCGCCGCCGGGCCACCGCCCTGGCCGCCGTCATGGCGACCGCCGCCGGCACCGCGCTCACCTTCCTGCTCGTCCCGCTCTACCTCCAACAGGTATGCGGCTCGGGCGTGTTGGCCACTTCCGCCGCCTTCCTCCCGTACGCTGCGGTGCTGCTCCTGGCCGGCCGGCTGGCCGCGCCGCTCGCCGCCCGGTACGGCGCCATCGCGGTGACCGCCGGTGGCCTGGCCGTGGCCGCCGGCGGACTGGCCCTGCTGGCCGGCCTCGCCCCCGGCAGCCCGTACGCCACCGGCCTGCTGCCCGGGCTGCTCCTGCTGCCCGCCGGTGCCGGCCCGGCCTTCGCCGGCGCCTCGGTGCTCGCCACCGACGGCGTCCCGCCCGGCCGTACCGGCCTCGCGGCGGGCGTCCTCAACACCGCCATCCCTGATCTTCGGAGGGTATCCCCGGCTTCAGCCGGGGAGGGAATCCGATCCTGAGCCCGGCGGCGCGGAGCGGCGCCACGTCACTGTGCGGCAGAAGGCCGGCCGGGAGGATCGTGCCGTGTGTCAGTGGTGTGTGGCATGTTGGTCACCGGGCCGGGAGGGGGTGGGTCGGATGATGCGTGCGTACAAGTTCCTCATCAGGCCCACCGTGGGCCAGGAGCAGCAGCTCGCCGCGATGCTGCGCGACCACTGTGGGCTGTACAACGCGGCACTCCAGGAGCGGCGGGATGCCTTCCGGCACGTCTCCAGGACGACCGTGCGCTACGGCGATCAGTCCGGGCAGCTCAAGGAGATCCGGGCGTTCGACCCGGACCAGGCCCGCTGGTCGTTCAGCTCGCAGCAGGCGACGCTGCGCCGGTTGGACAAGGCTTTCGCCGCGTTCTTCCGCCGGGTCAGGGCCGGTGAGAAGCCGGGCTATCCGCGCTTCCGGTCCTCCCGGCGGTTCGACACCGTGGAGTTCCCGAAGGACGGCGACGGCTGCCGCTGGAACTCCACTCCGCACGACCCGGTCACCCGCGTCCGGCTGCAGGGCGTCGGCCACGTCAGGGTGCATCAGCACCGGCCGGTCGTCGGCAGGGTCAAGACGATCAGCGTCAAGCGTGAGGGCCGCCGCTGGTACGTCATCCTCACCACCGACCAGGCCCGGCCCGAACCGCTGCCGCCAACCGGCAGCGCGGTCGGCATCGACCTGGGCATAGCCAACTTCCTCGCCGACTCGAACGGCGGGTTCGTGCCCAACCCCCGCCACGGCGCGAAGGCCACTGCCAAGCTCGAAGCCGCACAGCAGGCCCTCACCCGGTGCAAGCGCGGCAGCAAGCGACGCCGCGAGGCCGTCGAGACCATCGCCCGGCTGCATCGCAAGGTCCGCCGCCAGCGGCTCGACCACGCTCACAAGACCGCCCTGAGCCTGGTGCGTGAACATGACTTCATCGCGCACGAAGACCTCAGGATCCGCACCATGGTCAAGGCCCCCGCGCCCAGGCCCGACCCCGACCGGCCGGGCGGCTTCCTGCCCAACGGGGCCGGGGCCAAGGCCGGGCTGAACCGCTCGATCTCGGATGCCGGTTGGGGGGTGTTCCTGACGATCCTCACCGCCAAGGCAGAATGCGCCGGACGGGAAGTGATGGCCGTGGACCCCCGCAACACCTCCCGGCGGTGCCCTGCATGCGGGCACACCGCCAAGGAGAACCGGCCCACACAGGACACCTTCCACTGCGTCGCCTGCGGCCACCGCGCGCACGCCGACACCGTGGGAGCCGTCAACGTTCTACGGGCCGGGCTGGCCCGTCGCGACACCCGCAAGGGATAGCGAGAAGCCCCCGGCATCAGCCGGGGGAGGAGTCACGAAGCACCAGATCGTCGAGCTGCGCGCCCGCGGTGGTGGCGCCATCGTCAACATCTCCTCGAACCTGGGCACCCACCTCCGCCTCCCCGGCCTGGGCGCCTACGCCGTCACCAAGGCCGCCGTCGCCACCCTGACCCGCGCCGCCGCCCGCGACCACATCGCCGACGGCGTCCGGATCAACCTGGTCAGCCCCGGCCCGGTGGACACCAGCATGTCCACCCGGCCCGGCGAGACCGCCGCCGACAAGGCCGACCGGATGAAGGAGCAGGTGCCCGTCGGCCGGGCCAGCGCGCCGGAGGAGATCGCGGCCGCCGTCCTCCACCTCGCCTCCCCGGAGTCCGCCTTCACCGTCGGCGCGGACCTCGTCCTCGACGGCGGCGTCACCGCCTGACTCCGCGCCACCTCACCGCCCGCCCGGGCGGCCGGGCGCACCGCGCGCCCGCCCGCCCGGACACCGCGCGCCCGCCCGCACCGTCCGCGCGCCCGGGCGGCCCGTCACCCCGGCCCCCGTCCGACCCCGTCGGCGGACGGGGCCCCGCCGCCGGGCGGTGCGGGATCGGCCGGGCGGAGCGACGCCGCCAGGAGCTTGCCGACCTCGGCCCGCTGCGGGGCGGTGCACCCGGTCATCAGCCGTTCCAGCCGGCGCAGCACCAGCAGGTCCCGCAGGAGCCGGACGCCGGCCGCGGCCAGCCCGTACAGGGCGAGCACCCCCGCCATCGAGAGTCCGGTCGTCATCGGGCGTAGTCCTCACGGGTCAGCGCGTCGAGCGCCTCGGGGCTGATCGAGTGCGTCGGTACCGTGCACGAGCGGTGGCGCCGCAGCACCAGGGCCTGGCCGCCCAGCAGGGCGGTGTCGGAGGCCGGGAGGTACCTGGCGGCCGCCGCCTTCGGCAGGCCCTCCGCCGTACCGTGCGCGAGCAGGGTGGCGAGGAGTTCCTCCAGGGCGGGGCCGCAGCACCAGGAGATGACCAGGTCGGTGGTGCCGTGGGTATAGCAGTTCGCGATGCCGTGCGGGGCGGCGGCCCGGTTGACCAGCGCCGGGCGGCGGAGGACCCGGCTGAGCAGGAGGTCGCGAGCGGACCGGTCGCGCTCGGGCGGGGAGTCCCAGCGGCGGGCGCCGGCCAGCTCCGGGTCCACGAGGACCGCGGGGGAGCGGTCCCACAGGGGTGTCTCCCCGTCGAGGACGCGCGGCGTCCGGAAGGGTGAGCGGTCGGCCGTGGCCAGGGTGATCCGCGCGCCGCCCAGGAGGCTGGACAGCACCACCTGGTCGCCGTCCGCCCGGGGCCGGAGCCCGGGGACCCCGCGCAGGCCGCGGTAGTGGGCGTCCCAGCGCGGCAGGAGCTCGCCGAGGGCCTCGGTGGCCATGCCGGGCTCCAGTCGGAGCAGCAGTTCGTCGCCCTCGGTGTCGGCGTGGACGACCCCGAGCAGGGCGCCGTTCAGCTGGCGGTCCTGGAAGGCGTTGGCGAGCGTGTGGGTCACCATGGCTTCGAGGCGCAGCTGGTCCGCGTCCACGGTGTCCGGGACCGGGGCCTTGACGAAGGCGTCACCGCTCCGGGCCAGGCGCAGCGCGGTGGCCCAGGGGATCTCGGTCGACCGGCGGATCCGTTTGGCCAGCCGGGTGATGTTGTCGGACGAGGACACCGGACTCCCCCTCATCGTTACCGCCCGGCATCGGTCGGAGAGGCAGGTCGCACGTGCCCTGCGGGTGACATGGGTGAGGAACCGCGGGCGACTCTCCAAAGCCCTCTGCTCACCCCGGCCTGCCGGGACCGGGTGCGTGAGACGTGTTGCCGCGTCAACGGCGGCAGCCTACACGCCCGGACGCCGTCCCGTCGGCGCCCGGGCGGACGCCCTGCTCGGGGCCGGCGGCGGCGCTCGGGCGGACGGCGGGACTCGGGCCGACGGCGGCGCTCAGGCCGACAGGGCCTGCCCGTCCTCGGCCGGCAGGGCGCAGGCGGCGGCGAGCTCGTCGAGGGAGAGGCCGAGGGCGTGGGCGAGCGCGGCGACGGTGAAGAAGGCGGGGGTGGGGGCGCGGCCGGTCTCGATCTTGCGGAGGGTCTCGGCGGAGATGCCGGCGGCCGCCGCCACCTCGACCATGCTCCGCGTGCCGCGCGCCTCCCGCAGCAGCGCACCGAAGTGCTCGCCGCGCTCGCGCTCCCAGGGGGTCAGTGGGGTCCTCACCATGCCCCGATACTAATACCGCTCCAACCGTGATAGATATACCGGTATAAGAATTGGGCGCCGGGTTCGGCGCCGGACCGGAAGGGGAGCGGTGGCATGGTCGAGCTGAAGTCGGAGGCGGCGCTCGCGGCGATGCGGGAGGCCGGGCGGGTGGTGGCCGAGGCGCTGGCGGCGGTGCGGGGCGCGGCGGCCGTCGGGGTGAGTCTGCTGGAGCTGGACGAGGTGGCGCGCGGGGTGCTGCGGAACGCGGGGGCGAGCTCGCCGTTCCTCGGGTACCGGCCGGCCTTCGCGCCGGTGCCCTTCCCCGCCGTGATCTGCGCCTCCGTCAACGACGCCGTGGTGCACGGCATCCCGGACGGCTACCGGCTGCGGGACGGCGACCTGGTGAGCATCGACTGCGGGGCCGTGCTGGACGGCTGGGCGGGCGATGCCGCCGTCAGCTTCACCGTGGGGGCGGCGCGGCCGGCGGACGAGCGGCTGATCGACACCACCCGGCGCGCGCTGGACGCCGGCATCGCGGCCGCCGTGGTCGGCAACCGGACGGGCGACATCGCGCACGCGATCGCCGGCGTCGCCCGCGCGGCCCGCTGCGGGCTCCCCGAGGGCTTCGGCGGGCACGGCATCGGCCGGCGGATGCACGAGGACCCGCACCTGCCCAACGAGGGCCGCCCGGGGCGGGGTTACCCGCTCCGGCCGGGCCTGGTGCTGGCCATCGAGCCGATGCTCACCGCCGGCGGCCGGGACGACCACCACACCGACCCGGACGGCTGGACCCTGCGGACCACGGACGGCAGCCGGGCCGCCCACATCGAGCACACCGTCGCGATCACCGAGGACGGCCCGCGCATTCTCACCCTCGTCTAGAACGCCCTCCCCCGGTGAGGCCCCTCACCCGGGCCGCCCGCTCGCGGTCCCTCGCACCGCCTGCGCGGTTCCGCCGGGCGCGGCACCACCCGACCGGCCCCCGGGCGGGCAGTCCGGCGGGCGGGCGGCGCCCGGTGAGCCAACGCTTGAGTGAGCGAGCAGGCGTTCGGCGGCCCGGTGCGCAGGACTGGAGGCGGGCGAGGTGATCGGTGGGGTCCACCTGGAGGCGCAGTGGCGCAGGGAGGCGCTGCGGACGAACCTCTGGGTGGTGCCGGTGCTGGAGGTGCTGCTCGCCGGCCTCCTCTTCCTGGTCACCTGGTCCCTGGACCGGGCGGCCCACCGGGGTGACCTGACGCTGCCGACCTGGGTGATCAGCGGTACGTCCGACGCCGCCCGGCAGATCCTGGCCGCCATCGCCGCCGCCCTGATCACCGTCGTCGGCGTGGTGTTCTCGATCATGATCGTGACCCTGACGCTCGCCTCCACCCAGTTCGGGCCGCGGATGCTGCGGACCTTCATCCGGGACCGCACCACCCAGCTGACCCTGGGCACCTTCGTCGGGACGTTCGTCTACGCGGTGCTGTCGCTGATGGTGATCGGCCCTTCCGCCCGCGGCGACTTCGTCCCGCACCTGTCCATCACCGTCTGCATGGGCCTGGTGCTGGCCGACCTCGGGGTGCTGATCTACTTCATCCACCACATCGCCACCTCGATCCAGTTGCCCCGGGTCATCGCCAACATCGCGGCCGAGCTCTCCGCGGCGATCGAGGCGGGGGCGGGCGAGCCGGCCCCGGGCGGCGACGTCGAGCGGGGGCCGCCGGTGGCCGAACTGCACGTCCGGCTGGACGCGTCGGGGGCGGCCGTCCCGGCGCCGGACAGCGGCTACCTGCAGTTCGTGCGGCACCGCACGCTGGTCCGCATGGCGACCGAGCTCGACGCCGTCATCCGGCTGGACCACCGGCCGGGTCACTTCCTGGTGCAGGGTCACCAGCTGGCCACGGTCTGGCCCGCCGAGGCGGCGGTCGAGGTGACCAGGAGCTTCGCCCGCGCCCACATCACCGGTCCGACCAGGACGCTCGCCCAGGACATCGCCTTCGCGGTGGACCAGTTGGTGGAGATCGCCATCCGGGCGCTGTCCACCGCGGTCAACGACACCTTCACAGCCCTGACCTGCATCGACTGGCTCGGGGAGGGGCTGTGCCGGATCGCGTCCCGCTGGCAGCCGGACCCGGTCCACCGGGACGCGGCCGGGCACATCCGGGTGATCTCCGCGCCGGTGAGCTACGAGCGGCTGGTGGAGCGCGCGTTCGAGAAGATCCGCCAGGCCGCGCCCGGCATGCCCGCGGTCCTGATCCGGCAGCTCGACGCGCTGGCGGAGATCATGGCGGAGACCACGACCGAGGCGCAGCGCCCGGTGCTGCTCCGCCAGGCGGCGATGATCGACCGGTTGGGGGCCGAGTCGGTGCCCGAGCCGGCCGACCGGGAGGACGTCCACCGTCGCTACCTCGCCGTGCTCGCGGTGCACGCGCAGCGCACCGGGCGGCAGCACTGAGCCCGAATCCGTTGCCGCGGTCACCCGCGGCCACCGCAGTGACCCGCGGCCGCCGCAGTGACCCGCGGCCGCCGCAGTGACCCGCGCCCGCCGGGGTTCGGCCTGTCACCGGTAACGCCCAGGGGAGCCCCGCCCACCGGACCGCCGAGGACGGCCCGCGCCTCCTCCCCGCAGTCAGCCGGCGCCCGGCACGGCCGGCCGGCGCTATCCCATCAGCCGCAGCCGGGTCGCGGCCACGCCCAGCCGGACGCTCTGGCCCCAGCTGAGCTCCAGCGCGTCCGCCTCGATGCCGTCGCCGAAGGCGACCAGCCGGTCCGACTCGACGGTCAGGACGAGCCGCCCCCCGGCGTCGAGCAGCCCGTGCACCTGGGCGGTCCCGGTGGAGGGGGAGGGCCAGGCCTCGCGGACGAACCAGGCGAGCGCGGGTGCGGCCGCCGGGGGCAGGGCGAGCGGGCCGCCGCGTTCCAGCCAGGCGGAGCGGCACCAGCCGGTGGCGCCCGTCCCGGTGCCGACGAGGACGCCGGAGGAGGCCTGCGGCTCGGGCGTGCCGCCGTCGACGGCCAGCCGGTAGCGCGCGGTCTGGTGACCGGGCTGGCCCACGTACACCTCGTTGAGCGCCAGCAGCCTCTGGGTGTCGTCGGCGACCGCCTCGACCATGGTGCGCTCCTCCAGGTGCCGCGCGCCGCTGCGGGCGGCGGCGGCCGGGAGCAGGGCGGCCAGCGCGTCGGCGCGGTGGCGGACCAGCACGCCGGGGTTGCGGCCCGGGTCGGCGTCCACGCCGATGACCGGCTGCCCGTCCAGGTACTTGGCGACGTTGGCGACCAGCCCGTCCTGGCCGACCACGACCACCACGTCCTCCGGTTCGAACAGGAACCGGGGCAGGTCGGCCCGCTCGACCCGGGTGCGCCGCCAGTCCAGCGGGACGGCGGCCGCGGCCCGGGCGAGCGCCTCGGCCTGCCGCCCGTGGCGCTGCTCGACCTCCGTGACGGACCGGCCGCGGGAGGCGAGGAAGAACGCGGCCTGCCCGGGCGTGCCGTGGTGGGCGATCAGCTCCTCGTACTCGGTGCGGCGGTGCACCAGGACCGCCCGGGGTGCGAGGGTCACCGCTCGCCCGCGGGGGTGGCGAGCCGCCCGAGCAGCCCGGTGAGCAGGTCCGGGGTGACGGTGACGCTGTCGATCTGCGGCAGGTGCTCGGCCAGCTTCATCAGGGCGAGCGCGCGCAGCACGGCCGGGTCGGCCTGCTGGTGGGCGCTGAGCCAGGCGGCCTCGGCGGCGGCCCTGGCCTCGCCGAGCACGCGCGCGGCGTCGGCCTCGGCGCCGGCCAGCCGGGTGCGGCGCTCGGCCTCGGCCTCGGCGCGGACCCGGTCGGCCACTGCCTCGTCCTCGGCCCGGAGCCGGGCGTTGGCGCCCTCCTGGGTGAGCAACTGCTTCTCCCGCCGGGCGAGTTCGATCCGGTTGGCGAGCTCGTTCTCGGCGATGCCGCGCTCGTGCTCGACGGCGACGGCGCGCCGCTCGAAGGTGGCCCGGTCGGCCTCCTGCTGGACCAGCTCGCGGGCGGGGGTCCGCAGCGCGCGCTCCACCTCGGGTTCGGGGCGCAGCGCGACCACCCGGACGGCGATCACGGCGAGCCCGGTCTCGGTGATCCGGGGTTCGGCGGCCAGCCCGGCGGCCATCCGGTCGCGGACGGTGCTGACGCCGTCGGCGAGCGCGGCGGCGAGCGGGGTGCGGGCGAGCAGACCGAGCGCGTGCTGCTGGGCGGTCTCGGTGAGCAGGGTGGCGATCTGGTCGAGCGGGGCGGCGCGCCACGCTCCGGTGTCGGGGTCGATGCCGAAGTCGACGCGGGCGGCGGCGGTGGCGGGTTCGGTGATCCGGTAGGTCAGCGTGGCCTGCACGGTGACGTCCTGGAAGTCGGCGGTGCGGGCGTGGAAGAGCATCGCCAGTTCGCGGTCGTCGACCGGCACTTCGGAGAGGGCGGCGGTGAGCGGGCGGAACCAGAAGGCCAGGCCGGTGCCGTCGTGGGCGATCCGGCCCCGGTTGAGGTGGCGGATGTGGGCGGTGGGGACGGCGCGCAGGTGGCGCAGTCCGAAGCGCTTGGTGATGTCGGCCATGAGTGGCACCCCTTTTCGTCACTGCGACGATATTGGGCGGGCGGTGATCTCGTCAAGGTGACGAGAAGTGGCGGGTCCGCCCGGCCCGGCCGGCGTGGGAGGATCACCTGGTGCTGAGGATGCGAACGGACGGGCGGCGGCCGGCGTGGCGGCGCGGAGCGGCCCGCGCCTCGGCGGCCCTGCTCGCGGCCGCCTGTACGACCACCGCCGTGCTCGGTACCGCCGGTACCACGCCCGCCCGGGCGGCCGACCGCGCCGGGCAGGCGTTCACCATCAACGACCCGCGCATCACCGAGTCCAGCGGCCTCGCCGCCAGCCTGGCCCACCCCGGCGTCTACTGGACGCACAACGACAGCGACGACGGCCCCTACGTCTACGCCGTCGACTCGCAGGGCCGCACCGTCGCCACCGTCACCCTGCGCGGCATCGAGCCGCGGGACGTCGAGGCGATCTCGCTCGGCCCCGACGGCCGGCTCTACGTCGGCGACATCGGCGACAACCTCGGCGGCAAGTGGTCCGAGGTGTGGATCTACTCCTTCGCCGAACCGGCCGAACTGCGCGACCAGTCGGTGGACGTGACCCGCTACCGGGTCCGCTACGAGGACGGGCCGCGCGACGCCGAGGCGCTGATGGTCCACCCGGTCACCGGCCGGGCCTACATCGCCAGCAAGAAGCAGGGCGGGGGAGGCCTCTACCAGGGCCCGGAGAAGCTCTCCACCGCCGGCGTCAACACCTTCCGCCGGATCGGCGACGTCCCGTGGGTCACCGACGGCGCCTTCTCCCCGGACGGCACCCGGTTGGTCCTGCGCGGCTACCTCGCCGCGACCCTGTACCGCTGGAAGGACGGCGCGCCCGTCGAACTCGGGACGCTGTCCATGCCGTTGCAGCGCCAGGGCGAGTCGGTCACGTTCACCGCGGACGGCCGCTCGGTGCTCTACGGCACCGAGGGCAAGGACAGCCCGGTCTGGCGCGAGCCGCTGGACGGCGGGCAACTCCCGGACACCGTGAAGCCGTTGCCGGCCGCGTCGCCCTCGGGCACCGCCCCCGCCGGGCCCGGCCCGTCCTCCCCGGCGTCCGGCGCCGCCTCCGGTGCGCCCGCCGCCGGGGCGTCCTCGGCCGACTCCTCCGGCGGCCCGTCCGACCGCGCCCTGGGCGTGGTGTTCCTGCTCGCCGTGGTGGGGGCGCTGCTCGGCCTGCGCAAGAAGCGGAAGGCCGGCTGACGGGCGGTCGGTGCGTCCCGCCCCGGGCCGGCGCCGGCGGACCCCGGCCGACCCGGCCGATCCGGGCGTGGTCGAACGACCCTTCCCACAGTGCGAAGTTGGCCGAAAGTGATGTCACCCCGTCCCGGATGCGGTGAATCTGTCGCCGATTTGTGACAAAGCTTGGCCAACACCCGTCCCACGAGGGGTTTTCGTGGACGTAGTGTTCCGGCTATGCCACGGAAGAGCCGCCGCACCTCCGCCCCGGACCAGGGCGACACCTGGGTCCCCCGCCCCCGGCGCCGCGAGACCCCGCTCGGAATGCTGGGTCACACGGTGAAGTTCCTCGGCTACAGCACGCTGGCCGGCGTGCTGCTGGCGGGCATCGCCCTGCCGGCGGCGGGTGCGCTCGGACTGACCGCCAAGAACACGGCGGACGACTTCGACAACATCCCGGACGACTTCAAGACCCCGCCGCTGACCCAGGCCTCCTTCATCTACGACGCCAACGGCGGCCTGATGGCCAAGGTCTACGAACGCGACCGCACGGTCATACCCGCCGACCAGATGTCACCGCTGATACGCCAGGCCCAGGTGGACATCGAGGACGCCCGCTTCTACGAGCACGGCGCGGTCGACCTCAAGGGCGTGCTCCGGGCGGTGACCAAGAACGCCGAGAGCGGCGCCGCCGTCCAGGGCGCCTCGACGCTGACCCAGCAGTACGTGAAGAACGTCAACGTGGAGAAGGCCGGCGACGACCCGGTCCTCGTGCGCGAGGCGCAGCGCAAGACCCTGGGCCGCAAGATCCAGGAGCTCAAGTACGCCATCAAGCTGGAGGAGGACCTGACCAAGGAGCAGATCCTCACCAACTACCTGAACATCACCTTCTACGGGAACAAGGCCTACGGCATCCAGGCCGCCTCCCGGCGCTACTTCAGCAAGGACGCCAAGGACCTCACCCTGCCCGAGGCGGCGACGCTGGCGGGCCTGGTGCAGAACCCGACCCAGTACGACCCGAAGCTCCACCCGGAGGCCGCCCGCAAGCGCCGGGACGTCGTCCTCGACAAGATGGTGGAGAACAAGCACATCACCGTCGAGCAGGCCAGGGAGGCCAAGGCGGGCCCGCTGGTCCTGCAGTACCAGGCCCCGCGGAACGGGTGCATCACGGCCAACGCCGGCATGGGCTTCTTCTGCGACTACGTGCGGCGGGTGATCAAGCAGGACCCGGTGTTCGGCAAGACCGCCGCCGAGCGGAAGAAGCTGTGGGACGAGGGCGGTCTCAACGTCCGCACCACCCTCGACCCGGTGAAGCAGGCCGCCGCGCTGAACGCGGTGACCACCAAGGTCTACGTCACCGACCCGGTCTCGGCGGCGATGACGATGGTCGAGCCGGGCACCGGCAAGATCCTGGCGATGGCCCAGACCCGCCCGTACGGCATCGACAAGGACAAGAACGAGACCGTCATCAACTACAACGTCGACGCGGCGATGGGCGGCGGCAACGGCTTCCAGCCGGGCTCCAACTTCAAGCCGATCGTGGCCGCCGCCGCGCTGGAGGCCGGGCTGCCGCCGACCCAGGCCTACCCCTCGCAGAACCGGATCGACTGGCCGAACATGTCGACCTGCTCGGGCACCTGGAAGAACCTGCAGAAGGGGAAGAAGGAGGGCACCGTCCCCAACGAGTCGGCGGGCGAGGTCGGCCCGTACGAGCTGAAGAAGGCCATGGCCCTCTCGGTGAACACCTACTTCGTCCAGATGGAGCAGGAGATCGGCCTCTGCGCGGTCAAGCAGATGGCCAACAAGCTGGGCATCGCGGGCAAGGCCAACGGCGACGCGCTCGAGGAGGTGCCCGCGCTCGGCCTCGGCACCCAGGAGGTCAGCCCGCTGACCATGGCGAACCTCTACGCCACCTTCGCCGCCCGGGGCACCTACTGCGCGCCGGTGGCGCTCACCCGGATCACCACCGTGGACGGCCGGGACGTGCCGGTCCCCCCGGTCAAGTGCAACCAGGCGATCTCGCAGAACACCGCCGACGTCCTCAACACCGTGCTGCTCGGCGTGACCGAGAAGGGCGGCACCGCGCGCGACCTCGGCCTGGACGACGGCCGGCAGATCGCCGGCAAGACCGGTACCGCCGACGAGAAGAAGGCCGCCTGGTTCAGCGGCTACACCGCCAACCTGGCGGGCTCGGTCTGGCTCGGCGGCCCGGCCAAGGGCGTGCCGATGCGGGACATCAGGATCGGCGGCAGGTACCACGACGAGGTGTTCGGCGCCACCGGCCCCGGCCCGATCTGGCAGCAGGCGATGAGCCAGGCGGTTCGGGGCATGCCGGAGGAGAACTTCCGGACCGTCTACATCCCCGACCCGCCGCCGAAGAAGGACCCGACGACCGAGAGCCCGAGCGGGACCGGCCCCAGCGGCACCGCCCCCTCCGGGACGGCGGGACCGGGTGGCGGCGGCCGCCCCGAGACGACCCCGGGCCGGCCCGGCGGCAACCGCCCCACGGCTCCCGGCCGGCCGCACAGCGCGGCGCCGACCGACCCGGCCGACGACCACTGACACCGCCAGGCCCACGACCGTGCCCCGGACCGTTCGAACGGTCCGGGGCACGGTCGGTCCGGGGCCGGGCCGCCGGTGGGCCGCCGCCGGCGGAGTGCCGACGGGAGCCCGGCGGGGGTTCCCGGCAGGGTTCGGCGGGGCCGTCAGCGGGCCGTCAGCTGACGCCCTCGGCGGCCCAGAAGTCCTGCCGGGCCAGGATCGAGGTGTCGGCCTGGTCGGTGAAGAAACCGTCCACCCCCAGCTCGTAGAGGTACCTGGCCCAGCCGATCGCGTCGCCGTACGCGTTCGGGTCGGTGCCGCGGCGGTAGTCCAGTGGCAGGAAGCCGTTCTCGTTGCGGACCGTGTAGGGGTGCAGCAGCAGGTTGGCCGCGTGCGCGTCGCGCACCAGCGTGGTCGGCGCCTGGAGCTTGCCGTTCGCGTCCACCGGCGCGATCAGCTGGGTGGTCGGGCCGATGCCGTGCGCGAAGGAGGCGATCCAGCGCAGCCCCTCGGGCTTCACCAGGTCGGCGACGGTCCGCTTGTCCCCGGCCAGGACGAAGTCGTACGGCTGGCTGGTCGGGCCGCCGAGCAGCTGGATCCGCGGGTTCTCGACCAGCCGGGCCAGCCGCTGCAGGCTGCTCGGCTCGAAGGACTGCAGGATCGCCCGCCCGCTCCGGCCCGCCAGGCCGGTGCGGCGCAGCTCGTCCGCGAGCCGCTCCTCCAGCGGCAGGCCGATCGAGCGGAAGTAGCTCGGGTGCTTGGTCTCCGGGTAGAGCCAGACGTCGCGGCCGAGCTCCCGCCCGCGCTTGCGCGCGAAGTCGGCGAGCTCGCGGAAGGTGAGGATCTGCCAGCGGCCGTCGTACAGGGTGTTGCGCTGGCGCTGCTGCGGCAGACGCTCCTTGGCGCGCAGGGTCTTCAGCTCGGCGAGCGTGAAGTCCTCGGTGAACCAGCCGGTGAGGGCTTGGCCGTCGACGGTCCTGGTGGTCCGGCGGCCGGCGAACTCGGGGTGGTCGGCGACGTCGGTGGTCTCCGCGATGTTGTTCTCGTGCCGGACCACCAGGTGGCCGTCCTTGGTCGGCACCAGGTCCGGCTCGATGACGTCCGCGCCCAGCTCCAGGGCCAGCTCGTACGAGCCGAGCGTCTCCTCCGGGCGGTAGCCGGGGGCGCCGCGGTGGCCGATGACCAGCGGGTGCGGCAGCCGGTCCAGGCCGGTGCCGGTCCGCACCGGCGAGCGGGTCCCGGCCGGGCGGGCGGCCGCGCCGCGCTCGTCGGAGTCGTCGGCCCGGTCGGAGGCGTCCGGCCGGTCCTCGCCGGGCGCCGCGATCGCGTCCCCGGCGCCGGCGGCGAACGCGGCCGCGCCGAGGCCGGCGACACCGGTCGCGCGCAGGAACCGGCGGCGTGAGGAGCCGGCGTCCTGCGCGGGCTCCGCCGGGCTGCTGCCGTCGAGCGGACGGTACGTCATGGAAACTCCTTGCTCGCAACTGTGGCGTGGCGGTGGTGGGCGCGGCGGTGGTCCGTCGCCCGCAGACTAGGAGCAGCGGCGCCCGCCCGGGTGGCCGCCGGGCGAACTGCGGGCGAAGTTCGGCCATGTGTTCGTGTCCGTGCGGTGGGCCCGGGCGGGCCGCCGCGGCGCGGCGGTGCGTACCGGCACGGGTGCGGCCGGCCCGGGCGGGGGATGGCCGCGCCGGGACGCGTCCGGGCCGTGCGACACCGGGGCCGGAGCCGTGGAGCGCGCGCCCGGCGGGCGGCGCGCCCGACCGGGCACCGGCGCGTCCCGGCGCTCACGCGCTGTCGTGCGACCGGTGCGCCCCGTTGCGTCGCCGCCGCCGGGTGCGGAAGCCTGGTCCCGGCCCGCGCCGGTCGCCACCGTGGCGGGCCCGCACCCTGTCTGACGGCCGTTCAAGTGGAGGGATGTCGGCGATGACATCGAAGATCCTGCTCGTCACCGGTGACGCCGCGGAGTCGCTGGAGGTGTTCTACCCCTACCAGCGCCTGCGCGAGGAGGGCTACCAGGTCGACATCGCGGCCCCGACCCGGAAGCGGCTGCAGTTCGTCGTCCACGACTTCGTCGAGGGCTTCGACACCTACACCGAGAAGCCCGGCTACACCTGGCCCGCCGACCTCGCCTTCGCGGACGTCGACCCGGCCGAGTACGTCGCGCTGGTGATCCCCGGCGGCCGCGCGCCGGAGTACCTGCGCAACGACCCCGAGGTGCGGCGGATCGTCCGGCACTTCTTCGAGGGCGACAAGCCGGTCGCGCAGATCTGCCACGGCCCGCTGGTGTCCACCGCGGCCGGCGTGCTCTCCGGCCGGCGCACCGCCGCCTACCCGGCGCTGGAGCCGGACATGGTGGCCGCCGGCGCCGAGTACGTGGACGGCGAGGCGGTCGTGGACGGCGTCGTCGTCTCGGCCCGGGCGTGGCCGGACCACCCGGCCTGGATCCGCGCCTTCGTCGAGGTGCTCCGGGTGAAGGCCCCGCTCGCCTGACCCCGCCCGCGGCCCGGGGAGGTGGCCCGGCCGCCCGCCGCCCGCCCGCCGGCCGCGTCGCCCGGCTGACGGGTGCTCGAACGGATCGTCGACCGGGGGTGCCATCATGGCCGGCACATGATGGGCCGACGTCACCAGGAGGACGAGCCATGACAGAGCCGCTGATCGCCGCCGTCGGGGGCCGGGTGCCCGCCGTCGACCCGACCGCCTTCATCGCCCCCAACGCGGTGGTGGTGGGGGCGGTGACGGTCGCCGCCGGGGCGAGCGTCTGGTACGGCGCGGTGATCCGCGGCGACGCCGAGACGATCGCGGTCGGCGCGGGCAGCAACATCCAGGACAACTGCACCCTGCACGCCGATCCGGGCTTCCCGCTGGTGATCGGCGAGCGGATCTCGGTCGGGCACAACGCCGTGCTGCACGGCTGCACGATCGAGGACGACGTCCTGGTGGGGATGAACTCCACGGTGCTGAACGGCGCCCGGATCGGCACCGGCTCGCTGGTCGCGGCGGGCGCGGTGGTGCCGCAGGGCATGGAGGTGCCGCCCGGCTCGCTGGTGGCCGGCGTCCCGGCGAAGGTCCGGCGCGAGCTGACCGAGGAGGAGCGGGCCGGGATCAAGTCCAACGGCGAGGGCTACCGCCTGCTGGCCGACGGCCACCGCCGGATCGAGCCGGTCGAGCGTCCGGCCGGCTGACGGCACGCGCGGGCGCGCCCCGCCGGAGGCCGGCGGAGGCGCGCCCGCGGCCCGCGCTACTTGTTGCCCGCGGGGATGAAGTAGACGTGGTCCGGCGTCACGGTGCTGGTGATCGCCTGCCCGAACAGGGTGGTCGGTTCGAGGCCGTCCGTGAGGATGTCGGTGTTGAGGACCACCACGAGGGTCGCGTCCAGCTCGGGCAGGTAGAGCACGAGGCTCTCGTACCCGGGCAGCGAGCCGTTGTGGCCGATCCACCCCTGGACGTCGAAGATCCCGAGCCCGTAGCCCGCGCCGGGCAGACCGGTGGGCACGAACTTGGTGCGCTGCGCCTGGGTCTCGGGCGAGAGCAGGGTGCCGGTGGCGAGGTCCTTCGCCCAGTGCTTCAGGTCGGACAGGTCGGAGATCATCGCACCGGCGGCCCAGCCCCAGCTCGGGTTCCAGTCCGTGGCGTCCACCGTCGCGCCGTTGGGGGTCTGGTTGGTGTAGCCGTGCGCGTGCGGCGACGGGAACTCGGCGCCCTCCGGGAACACGGTGTGGCGCAGGCAGCTCGGGTCCGTCACCCGGTCGTGGATGAACTCGGCCAGCGGCTCACCGGTCACCTTCTCGACCACCAGGCCGAGCAGGATGTAGTTGCTGTTGTTGTACTGGAACTTCGTCCCCGGCGGGTCGACGTTGGGGTGCTTGTAGCCGTACGCGAGCAGTTGTTCGGGGGTGTAGGGCTTGGTGGGGTCCGACTCCAGCGCCGCGATGAAGCCCGGGTCCGAGGAGTACGGGAACAGGCCGCTGCGCATCTCGGCGAGGTTGCGCACGGTGATCCGGTCGCCGTCCGGGACGCCGCTCACGTACTTCGAGATCGGGTCGTCGAGCCCGACCAGCCCTTCGTCGACCAGTTCCAGCACCGCGGTGGCGGTGAAGGTCTTGGTCACGCTGCCGATCCGCATGTAGAGGTCGTCGGTCATGGGGGCGCCGGTCTTCTTGTCGGCGACGCCGAACGAGCGGACGTACCGCCCCTTCCCCGGCAGCCAGAGCCCGACGGACACGCCGGGAACACCGGTCTTGGCCATCGTCTGCTGGATGGCCGCGTCGAGCTTGGCCGCCAGCTCGGGGCTCAGCGCGGCGGACTGCTCGTCGGTGCCGGCACGGACGTCGGTGTCGCAGCGGTCGGCGTCGCGGTGGCGGTCGCCCTGGGCGTAGCCGTCGTCGTGGCCCTCGTCGTGGCCGTGGTGGTGCCCCCGGTGGTGGCCGTGCCCGTGGTGGTGGCCGTGGTGGCCGCGGTGGTGTCCGTGTCCGTGCGCGGCGACCAGATCGGGCACCGCCGCGTTCGCCGGAGTCGCCCCCACCGATATCAGGCCCGTGAGGGCCATGGCGGCCACCGCCATGCCTCGGTACGCTCTCGGGCTCCTTCGGCGGGTCAGCGATCGGGTCATCTCGATTGTCCTCGTTCCGGGTTGGGGTCCAGCTCTTGGTGCGATCGTCGGTGGCCGGTCCCACCGCGACGACTCTGACGGGCTGTCCGGGTGACGGGGTGTCGGGCCGTCCCGGCGGCGTTCTGACGGCGCCCCGCCGGGCCGGACCCGATGCCCGGGCGGTTCCCGGCTGCCGGGAACCGGCGAGGTTCACCCGTGCGAGTGCGGGCCCTTCGGCGGTGGCCGGTGCGGACGGAGCGTATTCGTTCGCCCGGAATCCCAATCCGGCCGGATTCCGCCCCCGCGGGGCGCCCGCGCCCGGCCGGGCCCGGACGGGGGTCGCCAGCCCGGCTCCCGCGCGCGAGACTGGGGTCATGTGCCGCAGTATCAAGACGTTGAGACCGCCCGTGACACCCGACGCCTCCGAGGAGGACTTCCGTGCCGCCGCACTGCAGTACGTGCGGAAGGTGTCGGGGTTCCGGGCTCCGGCGGCACACAACCGGGAGGCCTTCGACCGCGCCGTGGACGCCGTCACCGAGGCGACCGCCAGGCTGCTGGCGGAGCTGGAGGTGCGCGGCGCGCCCGCTCGTACCGTGGACGCCACCGCGTGACCCGGCGGCACCCACCAGCAGGAAGAGGAGGTCGGCGATGAGCCCCGCGGACCGTTACGCACTGACCTTCCCGGGCACGCCCGGCACCCAGGCCCCGCAGGACGTCGTCGTGGTCACCCGGACCAGTGCGAGCGGTCCGGGAGGTCACCCCGTCTACGAGGACGCCAGCGGCATCGTCCGGGCCGAGATCAGCGACGCCGGCGAGGTGCGGATGCTCGCCAGCGGCGGCCACCAGACGCCGCACTTCCCGGTGCACGCCGAGCCGCTCCCGTAGACCCGGTGCGCCCGGCTCCGGGGGGGGGCCGGCGGGGTCCGGTGGGTCCGGCCGGCGCGGGGTGCACAGCCGTGGCGCGCCGCCGTCCGGCAGAATCGGCGCATGACCACAGCGCGCTGGCAGGGCACGGTCATCGCCGAGAGCGATGACACCACCGTCGTCGAGGGCAACCACTACTTCCCGGCCGAGTCCGTCCGCAGCGAGTACCTGCGGCCGTCCGACACCACCACCGTCTGTGGCTGGAAGGGCACCGCCGAGTACTACACGATCCACGTGGACGGGGCGACCAACCCCGACGCGGCCTGGTACTACGCCGACCCCGAGCCCGCAGCGGCGCACGTCCGCGGCCGGATCGCCTTCTGGCACGGGGTGGAGATCACCGACTGAGGCGTGCCCGACCGCCCGCGCCGCGCGCCCGGCGGGAACCGTCGGACCGCCCGAGGACCGCGTACCACCGGGCCTCGCCGGGTACCGGCAGAACATGGCAATCTTCAGGAGGCCGGGGCGCTCCGGGCAGCCGGAGCCGACCCCCGCGCACATCGCCGACGAACTGGCCGAGCTGGTCGAGGAGCTGGAACCCTCGGCGCCCGGCGCGGCCGAGGGCGGCCCGGCCGAGGAGCTCAGCGAGTACCAGGCCGAGCGGGGCCGTCGCCGGGGCACGGCGCTGGTCGCCTCGGTCGCGAGGGTGCTCGGCGCCCGCAGCCGGTCCGCGGCCAGGGGCGTCGCGTACGGCGGCCGGGCCATGGCCGACCAGCTGCTCCAGGCGGCGCCGCGCATCCCGGTCCGCGACCTCGCCACCCTGCGGGCCCAGCACCCCGGCGCCGTCGACGCCGACCAGCTGGCCGAGCTGCTGATCACCGGTGCCACCCGCGCCTCCGCCGCGCTCGGCGCCGGCGTCGGGGCGGCGGCGATGCTTCCCGTCCCGCCCGCGATGCCGGTGGAGATCGTCGCCGAGACGTTCGCCGTGGCGGCGGTCGAGATCAAGCTGATCGCCGAGCTGCACGAGACCTACGGCGTACCCGCCCGGGGCACCGCCGCCCAGCGCGCCTCCGCCTACGTCGGCGCCTGGGCCAACCGGCGCGGCATCGACGCGACGCTGCTGGTGAAGCCCGCCGGGTTCGCCGCCATGGCGCTCGGCTCGGAGGTCCGCCAGCAGGTCCGCAAGCGGCTCACCCGCAGCACGCTGCGCCGCCTGCCCTCGCTGATCCCGCTCCTGATCGGGGCCGGCATCGGCGCCACCATCAACCGCCGGGACACCCGCAAGCTGGGCCGCAAGATCCGCGCCGACCTGCGCTCCCGCCGCCCGGTGGACGGCGGCTACTGGTCCGCCGCGGCTCCGGCCCTGCCCGGCGAGGCCGGCCGCTGATCCCGGCCCTGCCCGGCGAGACCGGCCGCTGATACCGGCCCCGCGGCGGCGGTCCGGGGCAGCACGGCCGGGGGCCGAGGGCGCCCGGGGCCCGGAGCCGGCCCGGCCCGAAGCCGGCCCGGCCCGAGGACGGGCGGGGGCCGAGGGCGCCCGGGGACCGGTGACGAGGGGGCGAACCCGGTCAGGCGCCCGGCGCCGACGGGGCACCGGCACCACGGCCGGCCTTGACGGCGTTGACCATGGCCTGGTGGATCGCCCGGGCGGTGATCTCGTCCGCCGCCTGGACCGGGCTCCCGGCCACCGTGTACCAGTCCAGGGCCCCGGTGTACTGCACGGTCAACCGGGCCTCACCGTCCACCCACGTGGTGTGCACGGTGAGGTCCCCGGAGATCGGCCCCACCTCGGCGGTGGTCACCCCGCCGGGGCCGCTGATGATCGACTGGGTGGTCCAGGTGGCCCACGACGCCCGGGGGTCCGCGGGCCGCCCGCCCGTCCGGCCGCCCTGCGCCGCCGCTGCGCCCTGCTGCTGCTCGCTCATGCGCTCATCCTCCCCCGCCGGTCCGCCGCCGATGCGGCAGCGACACCAGCGGTCGCGGAGGCCGCCCGGGCACCGGGCGGCCTCGTGACAACTCGTTCGTCGCGGACGGTCAGCTGTCGGCCTGGGGCTCGTTCAGCGCCTCGCCCTCCGCTTGTGAGGTGTCCTGCGCGTGCAGGTTCTGCATCGAGGTGATGCCCTCCTCCGGGTCGGCGGCGCGGACGTCCTCCTCGCGGTCGGTGCTCACCTCGGACCGTGCGCTCATGTCGGTCATCGCGGGCTCCGTCTCCTCAGCCGGCCGGCGCACACCCGGGCGCACCGCAGGACGGGCGGCGCCGGGGCGGCCGCCGGACCGGGTCCCTGTCTCGCCCTTCCAGCCTGCGCCCGCAGCCACGCCGGAGCCAACTGCGGGGCTATCCGACCCGTTCCACCGGCTGGCGCAGGATCGTGCGCAGCTTCTCGGGGGCGGTCCTGCGCGGGTCGGCGAGGTAGATCTCGTGGTGCCGGCCGGTCGGCCGCAGGCCGTTGGCGCCCAGGTAGGTGTGGTGGAGTTCGTCCAGCACGGCGGTCTCGTCGTCGTACGGGCCGACGTGCAGCACCTGGGCGCTGGGGCCCTCGTGCAGGGTCAGCTGCCGGACCCGGGAGATCGCGGGGAGCTTCTTCTTGGCCAGCGCGGTCCGCACGGCCTCCTCGATCATGTCCTTGGTGACCCAGGAGGGCATGCTGATCAGCATGGTCCAGTTCCAGGTGTCCTTGGCGCGGGCCGTGAAGGCGTCCGGGCGGTCGGACCACCACAGGCCCTCCAGCGGACCCACGACGAAGTCGCCGCCCGCCGTCTGCTTGGCGGCGGACTTGAGCGTGTAGGCGACGGCGTAGAGCGCCTCGACCGCTCCGGCGTAGGCGGGCGAGGTGTTCGGGTCCCCGGCGCCGTCGACGGCGATGAACTGCTGCTCGGGGACGTCGATCAGCGCCCACGCGGTGTTCTTCGGCGCGTAGAAGGGCTTCTGCTCGCGCTTGACGTCGTAGGGGGCCACGGTGGTCTCTCCTCCTGGGGTCTCGGGGCTTGCTGCTTCTCCCGGTCCTGCGGGTCCTGCCGGCCCTGTTGGCCCTGTTGGCCCTGTTGGTCCTGTTGGTCCTGGTCGTTCCGGGACGGGCGCACCGCCCAGTGAGGCGCGGTAGTGGGACAGCCAGGACTGTTCGGCCGACAGCTGGCCGAGGCTGTGGTCGAAGATCGCGCGGACGAACTCGGGGGCGTGCGCGTCGTCGGCCGCCGCCCGGCGGACCCGCTCGATCTGCCCGGCGAGCGCCTCGGCCCGCCGGTCCAGGGCCGCGAGCAGGCGCTCGGGGTCGATGGCCGGCTGGTTGGCCAGCCCGACCAGCAGCCGGGGGAAGACCGGCCGCAGTTCCGCGATCGCCTCCTCGGCGGCGACCGAACAGGCCCGCCGCCCCTCCGGGGTCGCGGCGTACACCTTGCGCGCCTTGGCGCCCCCCGGCCGGGAGGTCTGGGTGATCAGGCCACGCTCGCTGAGCTTCGTCAGCAGGTAGTAGATCGAGCTGAACCCGATCTCCGTCCACTCGCGCATTCCGCGTTCGGCGATCACCGCTTCCAACTCGTAGCCGTGCCGGGGCTGTTCCACCAGCAGGCCGAGCAGGGTGAGCTCGGCCGCGGTCAGGGCTTGGTTCATGCGCCTATTCTAGTACTGGAATAGCCGCCCATGGGGAGGCCGGGGCCGATTCGCGCCGACCGGCCCCGGCCGCCTCGCCCACCCGCGCCTTCCGCCCGGCCCGGGTTCACCAGGTGACCGGCAGCTCCCGCAGGCCGTAGATGAGCGAGTCCGTACGGAAGGCCGGCTCGGCGTCCGGGGCCGCGAGCCGGAGGCCGGGCAGCCGGCGGAACAGGGTGGCGAGGGCGATCTGGAGCTCGGCGCGGGCGAGGGGCTGGCCCAGGCACTGGTGGACGCCGAAGCCGAAGGCGACGTGGCGCCGGGCGTCCCGGTCCACGTCCAGCTCGTCGACGGGACGGGCGCCCGGGGTGCCGAACAGCTCCTCGTCCCGGTTGGCCGTGGAGAGCATGGCGATCACGCCCTCGCCGGCCCGGACCAGGGTGCCGTCCAGCTCGACGTCCTCGACGGCGAGCCGGGGCAGCCCGGTGTGGACGATGGTGAGGTGGCGCAGCAGCTCCTCCACGGCGCCGGGGACGGCCGCCGGATCGGCGAGCCGGGCGGCCTGCTCCGGGTGGCGGAGCAGCAGCAGGGTGGAGAGCGCGATCATGTTGGCGGTGGTCTCGTGCCCGGCGACGAGCAGCAGCAGGCCGGTGGAGGCGATCTCCCGGAGGCTGAGGTCGTCCCGGGTGACCAGCCGGCTGAGGATGTCGTCCCCGGGCCGGTGCCGCTTCTGCGCCGCGAGGCCGCCGAGGTAGTCGAGCAGCTCCTGCTGCGCCCGGCCGACCTGCGCCTCGTCGGCCGTGGTGCTGATCAGCACCCGGCTGAGGTCCTGGAACAGCTGCCGGTCCCCGTACGGGATGCCCAGCAGCAGGCAGATCACCAGCGAGGGCACCGGCAGCGCGAATCGGGCGACCAGGTCGGCGGGGGAGCCGGTCGCGGTCATCCGGTCGACCGCCTCGTCGACGATCTGCTGGATCCCGGGACGCATCGCCTCCACCCGTTTGACCAGGAAGTCCCCGGTGACCATGCGGCGCAGCCGGGCGTGTTCGGGGTCGTCGAGCCGCAGGAAGCTGGGGTTGGCCGCGACGAGCTCGCGCCGGCCGGGGACGAGCAGGGGGAACTCGGGCCGCCGGACGTCCGCACTGAACCGGCGGTCGGAGAGCACCGTGCGGACCTCGTGGTAGCCGGTCACCAGCCAGCAGGAGGAGCCGTCCAGCAGCTCGGCGCGGGTGACGCTGCCCGCCCGGGCGGCCTCGGTGTAGGCGGGCGGCGGGGCGAAGGGGCAGCCGCCGTCGTGGGGTGCGGGCAGCAGCGGGGCGGGGGCGGTGGGCGTGCTCGTCAAGGTGGGATCTCCTTGCGGGGCAGGTGGCACGTGGAAGTGGCGGACGGCAGGTGGCAGGCGACAGGTGGGCAGCTGACAACCGGCAAGTGGCGGACGGCAGGTGGCGGACGGCAGGTGGCACGGGGTCGGCCGGCCGGCGGCACCTGCCGGACGGCGGCTGACGAGTGGCAGCCGCCGTGCCGGGGCGCGCGAGGGCGGGGCCCGCGCGAGGCCGCGGCTACGCGCTCGTGCCGTCCTCGGTGACGGTGATCGCCCCGCCCGGGCAGAGCTCGGAGGCGAGCCGCACATCGGCGTGGTGCGCCGGCGCCAGGACGGTCAGGCGGAGTCTCACCAGGCCGTCGTGGTCGTCCTGTTCGAAGACCTCCGGCACGGTCGTGACGCACTGGCCGGAGCTGCAGCAGCGGTCCTGGTCGATGCTCACCTGCATGTACGGACACCTCTCAGTGGTGTGGCGCCGGATCACCCGGGCCGGGAAGGCCGCCCCCCGCTGTCGTTGTCAACCTAACCGCCGCTCTGTCGCACACGAAGGGTGCGGCGCCGCTCTCGTGCAGATTGGCCGATTCCGCTCCGAACGTGAAGACCATTGGAAAGCGGAAGGTTTGAAGACCTGCCAGGTGCAGCTGCCAGGTGCGGTGCGGGTCCGGCCGGGTGCGGGTGGAGTGCTCAGAGGCCCTCGGCGGCCGCGATCTCGCGGACGGTCGCGACGGTGTCCGCCTCGGCCGCGGCCTTGTCGGGGCGGTAGCGGAGGACGCGGGCGAAGCGCAGGGCCAGGCCGGCGGGGTAGCGGGGGCTGCGCTGGACGCCGTCGAAGGCGATCTCCACGACCAGTTCCGGCCGTACCCGCACGGTGTAGGAGTCCCGGTCGACCTCGCGGGCGAGGAGTTCGGTGGTCTGCCAGGCGAGCGTCTCGTCGGTCAGGCCCTTGAAGGTCTTGCCGAGCATCACCCAGGGGCCGAGCCCGGGTTCGCCGGCCGCCCGGGCGCCGAGGTGGAGGTTGCTGAGGAAGCCGCGGCGGCGGCCGCTGCCCCACTCGGCGGCGAGGACCACGAGGTCCAGGGTGTGCCGGGGCTTGACCTTGATCCACCCGGCGCCGCGCCGGCCGGCCGCGTAGGCCGTCGCCGGGTCCTTGGCCAGGACGCCTTCGTGGCCCAGCGCCAGGGTGTCCCGGAAGAAGGCGTGCGCCTGTTCCACGTCCGCGGTCTCGGTGCGCGCCACCCGCAGGCCGGCGGGCACCGACCCGGCCAGCGCGGCCCAGCGCTCCCGGCCCGGCCGGTCCACCAGGTCCGCGCCGTCGTGGTGCAGCAGGTCGAAGAAGTAGGCGGTGAGCGGCACTTCGGCCCGCAGCCGGGCCGGGTCCTGGCGGGACGCGGTCCGGGCGGCGGTCTCCTGGAACGGGCGCGGGCGGCCGTCCGGCCCGAGGGCGATCGCCTCGCCGTCCAGCACCGCCGAGCGCAGCGGCAGGGCGAGCGCGGCCTCGGCCACCTCGGGCACCCGGGCGGTGATGTCGTCCAGGCTCCGGGTGAACACCGCGACGTCCCGGCCGTCCCGGTGCACCTGGACCCGGATGCCGTCGAGCTTCCACTCCAGCGCGGCCGGGGTGATCCGGTCCAGGGCGGCGGCGACGTCCGGTGCCGAGGCGGCCAGCATCGGCCGGACCGGGCGGCCGACCTCCAGCCCGAACGCGTCCAGGGCGGGCACGCCCCCGGTCAGCGCCGCCTCGGCGACCGCGCGCGCCGAGCCGCGGAACATCAGCGCCCGCCGCACCGCGGCCGCCGGCACCCCGGCGGCCTCTGCGACGGCGTCCGCCACCACCGCGTCCAGCGCGCCCTGCCGCAGCTCGCCGACCAGCACCGCGCGCAGGAACGCCTGCTCGACGTCGGTGGCCCGCTCGAACAGCCCGGACAGCAGCCGCCGGCGCTCGGCCTGCGCGCCGGCGCCGTGCACCTCGGCGATGGCCTCCAGCACCCGCTCCGCCTCCCGGACGCCGAGCGACGGCTCGGCGGCGGGCGGCGGCAGGGCGCGCAGGGCCGCCGGGCCGATGCCGGTGCGCAGCCGGTGCGACTCGCCGGAGAGCAGCGCCACCGCCGCGGGTGCCTCGGCCGGGCCGAGCTCGCGCAGGCGGTCGGCGAGCAGCGTGATCTTGGCCCGGCGGCCGGGCTCGCCCGCCACGGCGCGGGAGGTCTGGGCCAGGTGACGGAGCAGCATGGGGGCACCTCGGGGGAGTGCGACGGGCCCGGGCGGGCGGGAGCTCCAGCATCGGCGACCGGGCCCGCCCCGGGGAGCAGGACACGCCTGCCCGCGGCGGCCGGCCCGGCGAGCGCCGATCCGTAGTGAACCGGGCGCTGGTCTTGTCCGCGGTGTCCAGCCACAACGAGCCGACGGACCGTCATGCTGGCGCGGTACCGTGCGCGGTGAGCCGCCGCACGCCGACCGTGGTCCCGCCACCCCTTGGAGGCCGAGATGACGTCCCACAGCACCGCCGGCACCACCGGTGCCCCCGCCACCGATGGCAGCTCCAACGGAGCCGCCGCTGGAGCGGCCGCCGATCGCGCCGCCGGAGCGACCGCCGATCCCGCCGCCGGAGCCGCCGCCCGCTGGAGCGTCGGCGCGCCCGAGAGCGGCGACTTCGGCGTCTGGCGCGAGCTGTTCCGCGGCTACTGCGAGTTCTACAAGGTGCCGATGCCGGACGAGAAGGCCGAGCTGGTCTGGTCGTGGCTCACCGACCCGGCGCACGAGCTGGAGGGGCTGCTCGTCCGCGACACCGACGGCACGCCGGTCGGCCTGGCGCACTACCGCCCGTTCGTCCGGCCGCTGCACGGCGCGGTCGCCGGCTTCCTGGACGACCTGTTCGTCCGCCCCGACGTGCGCGGCGGCGGCGCGGTGGACGAACTGCTCGCCCGGCTGCGCCTGATCGCCGCCGAGCGCGGCTGGAACGCCGTGCGGTGGATCACCTCGGACGACAACCACCGGGCCCGCAGCAAGTACGACCAGGTCGCCACCCGGACCATGTTCGTCACCTACGACATGGCGCCCGACCACGCCACGGCGCCCGACGCGAGCCGGGGGCGCGGCTGACACCGGTCGACTGACACGGGTCGACTGACACGGGTTGGCTGACACCCCTTGCCGTGCCCCGGGGGTACCCCCGGTCGGGAGTCGGAAATTCGTTCGTGTTTTCTGTTATCGGTGCGCCGCCACGAGGTCTCCCAGGTGTCGGCACCCGTACCGGCCGATCCCGAGACAGGAAGCGTGCCCAGGTGAACAGCGAAGACAGGACGACCATCCTCCCCGCGTCCGGCCGCCGCGACGCGGTCGGCGGCCGCGCCGCGCGCCGTGCCGCCGACCGGGGTCGCGGACGGGGTCGCCGTGGCCGCCGGGGCGGTGCCGGCCCGGTGGTGGCCGTGGTGGCCGCGGTGGCCGGCACCGGGGTCATCGCGGCGCTCGCCGGCGCCGGGTACGCGATGTACGGCGGGGCCGGGAGTGACCGGGACGCGATGGCCGCGGTGGCGATCGACCCGCAGATCGCCGCCGAGGCGGGCAACCACGAGGGCATCCAGATCCCCGGCGCCGGCGATCCGGCCGCCGCGCCCGCTCCCAGCCCGTTCGCCACCGACGCCGCCCAGGCCGCCCCCGCCACCCCGACCACCGCCGCGCCGACCGCCACCGCCTCCACCACGCCCACCGCGACCGCGTCGAGCACCGCCGCCTCCGCCAAGCCGAGCACCGCTGCCGCGTCCGGCTCCGCCAAGGCGTCCGCGGGCACCGGGACCGCCGCCCGCACCGGCGCGCCCGCCCCCGCCACCGCGGCGAGCGGGACCGCGGCCCAGTACGCCCAGCAGGTCGTCGACCTGGTCAACGCCGAACGCTCCAAGGCCGGCTGCGGCCCGCTGACCGCCGATTCCAAGCTGGCCGCCGCCGCCCAGGGCCACAGCGAGGACATGGCCAACCGCAACTACTTCGACCACGCCAGCCCCGAGGGCTTCCACGCCGACCACCGGATCGAGGCCGTCGGCTACCGCTGGAGCAGCTGGGGCGAGAACATCGCCCGCGGCCAGAAGGACCCGGCCGCCGTGATGGACGCCTGGATGAACAGCCCCGGCCACCGCGCCAACATCCTCAACTGCTCGTTCAAGGAGATCGGCGTCGGCGTCCGGACCGGCTCCGGCGGTCCGTGGTGGACCCAGGTCTTCGCCGTCCCGGCCTGACCCGACCGCGACGGTCGGTGAAGCCGCCTGCCAAGCCACCGGCCGACCGTCAGCATCCGCTCGAACTCCCGTTTCCGAATCCGCGCGAATTGTTGTTATCTGGGCTCTCCCCGGAGGTCTCCCAGGAGGCAGCGGCGGACGGATGACGGCAAGACGGAGTGCGGACCATGAACGTTGTTGACGTGCAGAACAGGACCGGGACGACCCTGGTGCTGGCGGCCCAGTCGGGTGACCGGCAGGCCCAGGAGGCGCTGGTCGCCACCTGGCTGCCGCTGGTGTACAACGTCGCCGGACGTGCGATGAACGGCCATGCCGACGTGGACGACGTCGCGCAGGAGACGATGATCCGCGCGCTGGACGGCCTCGACGGGCTGCGTGACCCCGAGTCGTTCCGCTCCTGGCTGGTCGCGATCACCATGAACCAGGTCCGCCGCCGCTTCACCGGTCAGCAGCAGAGCACGGTCGGCGGTCTCGACGAGGCCTGGGAGCTCGCCGACCCCCGGGCCGACTTCACCGACCTCACCATCCTCCGCCTCGGCCTGTCAGGGCAGCGCCGCGAGGTCGCCGAGGCCACCCGCTGGCTGGACCCGGACGACCGCGAGCTGCTCTCCCTCTGGTGGCTGGAGGCCTGCGGCGACCTCACCCGGGCCGAACTGGCCGAGGCGCTCGACCTGACGCCGCAGCACACGGCCGTCCGGGTGCAGCGGATGAAGAAGCAGCTGGAGGCCGGCCGGGTCGTGGTCCGCGCGCTCTCCGCCTACCCGCGCTGCCCGGAGCTCGCCGAGGTGACGACGGGCTGGGACGGCACGCCGAACTCGGTCTGGCGCAAGCGCATAGCCCGGCACATCCGGGGCTGCGCCGCCTGCGACGGGCTCGGCCGCGACCTGTTCCCGGCCGAGGGGCTGCTGGCCGGCCTGGCGCTGGTGCCCATCCCGCTGGACTCGACCATCAGCGTGCCGTTCCAGGCCACGGCCGCCGCGGTGACGCCCGGTGCCGCGGCGAACGGCGGGGCGGGCGGCACGGGCGGCACCCCCGGGAGCCCGGCCGACGCCACCGCCGGCGGGCAAGGCCCGTGGGGCGCCCTCACCCGGCGGAAGGGTGCCGTCGCGGGCGGTGCGGCGACGGTCCTCGCCCTCGCGACCCTCGCGCTGGTCTGGCCGCAGCACGCCCAGCCCGAGCCGATCGCGCCCGAACCGACCGCCCCGGCCGCCGCGCCCGACCTCGCGACGGTGCCCGCGATGCCGGCGCCGCCCGCCCCTGAACCGACCGTGACCGAGACCCCGGCGCCCCCGGTGACCGCCGCGCCGGTGCCGACGCCCACCGAGCCGCCGGTCACCGCCACCCCGACGCCGTCCCCGACCGTCGTGCGCGCCACGCCGCCGCCCAGCCCGGAACGCCAGCTGGTGGACCTGGTCAACGCCGAACGTGCCAAGGCCGGTTGCGGCCCGCTGCGGATCGACCCGAAGCTGCACACGGCGGCCCAGAAGCACGCGGACGACATGGTGGCCCGCGGCTTCTTCGACCACGTCAACCCGGACGGCGCCCGTGCCGACGCCCGGCTGACAGCGGCCGGCTACCGCTGGTCGCAGTGGGGCGAGAACCTCGACCGGGGGCCGAGCGCCCCGGCGACCGTGTTCTCGCGCTGGATGGACGGCGGGATCCACCAGTCCAACATGCTGGACTGCGCCTTCAAGGACATCGGGATCGGCGTCGCGACCGGGCCGGCCGGGGTCTACTGGACCCAGGACGTCGGCACCGCGCTCGGCTGACGGGCCCGCGATTGGCTTGCTGGTGGCCGGCCGCGCTGGTGGACGGCCACCAGCTGACGGTCTCCCTCCCGGCCGGGGCCATGCGGCCGGGCCCCGGGGTTCCGGTGGTCCGATGTTCCGGAGTTCCAGCGGCCGACGGTCAGGCGGGCAGCCCGACCAGGCCGTCCGCCTGACCCGTCACATGGCTCGTCGCGTCGCCGACCACACCGCCGGCGTCGCCGACCTGCCCCGTGACGGCGCCCGGCGCGGTGGTGAGCGCCCCGCCCTGCTGGAGCGGCCCGGTCAGGTCACCCTGGCCGCCGACCGCACTCGCGTGCGCGCTGGGAGCGGTCAGGGAGGCCACGACACCCACGGCGAGCGAGGCGACGGCGAGCATGCTGCGCTTCTTCATGCCCCCTCCAACGACGATCCGCCACCCGGGTTACGGGACGCCGGAGGGTTTCCGGTGGCGGGCGGCATGGGAGGGCGGTGGGATGGGGAGGGGTCGGGGAGCAAATCCGGCGAAAGCCTCCGCTTTCCGGTCTCTCCCAGCCATTCGCGACAAGAAGGGCTCCCGATGCACGCAGCCGAGCTCACGCCCGCCGTCCTCGCCGAACTGCGCCGCCCCCGGCGCTATCCGGCCGTCTCCGTCCTGTTGCCGACCCACCGCAGCGAGCCCGACAACACCCAGGATCCGGTCCGCCTGCGCAATCTGATCGCGGAGGCCAAGAACCGGCTGCAGGCCGACGAGGCGGTCTCCCGGGCCGACCGGCTGGACGTGGTCGAGCAGTTGGACCGGGCGCTGCGCGAGGTCGACCTGGTGCACGCCGAGGACGGTCTGGTGATCTTCGCGGCGCCCGGCGAGCACCAGGTCTGGTCGCTGCCGCGCACGGTACCCGCCCGGGTGGTGTTCTCCGACACCTTCCTGACCCGCAACCTGGTCTCCGCCTACGCCGCCGGCGCGCCGTACTGGGTGCTGACCGTCGCCGCCGACCGGGTCGCCCTGTTCGGCGGCAGCGGGCCCCGGCTGACCGAGCACACGGCCGGCCGCTTCCCGCTGGACCAGGTCCGGCCGGACTGGGACGTGGAGCGTCAGGAGCGGATCGGCGACGTGCCCAGCACCTTCCGCGACGAGGAGACCCGCCGCTTCCTGCGCGAGGCCGACACCGCGCTCGGCACCCTGCTGGAGACCGACCCGCGCCCGCTCTACGTGCTCGGCGAGGCCGCCGCGCTCGCCCTGCTGGACGAGGTCGGCACCGCGGTCAAGCGCGCCTCCGCCCAGGTGCCGCGCGGCGGGCTCGGCCACGCCTCGGCCGCCGCCGTCGCCGAGGCCGCCCGGGCCACCGTCGAGCAGCAGGCGCAGCGGGCCGTCGCCGAGCTGCACCAGCGGCTCGACCAGGCGCAGAGCGTCAAGGCGTTGGCCAGCGGCATGGACGAGGTCTGGCAGAACGTCACCGAGGGCCGGGTCGGCCTGCTCGCGGTCGAGGAGGACTACTGGGAGCCCGTCCGGGTGACGGACAACCACCTCGTCCCCGCCCCGGCCGGGGAGCAGGACGTCCGCGAGGACATGGTGGACGAGATCGTCGAGCGGGCGCTCGACACCGGCGCCAGGGTGCAGTTCGTCCCCGCCGGCGAGCTGGCCGGCCGGGCCCGGATCGCCGCCGTCCTGCGCTACTGACCGTTCCGCCCCCGGGCGCACCGCCCGCCACCGCCCGCACCGGAGGCCCGTGGCCGGCGGTCGTCAGCTGCGTCGCCCCGGGCCCGGCCGGCCACCACCGGCCGGGCCCTCGGCGCGCGGCCGACCGACCGTCAGCGGTAGAACGTCCGCCCGGCGGCCCCCGAGGAGACCGACCAGACCTCGCTGATCAGACCGTCACTGATCCGCAGGGTGTCCGTCCCGCTGCGCGCCACGGTCGCGCCGTGCTCGTCGGTGAACTCGGCCAGGTAGGGCCGGGCGACCAGCCCGGTCGGCCGGCCGTCGACCAGCGCGAGGTCGACCACCGCCGTCCCCTGCGCGGTGAAGCGGATCCCGTCCCGGTAGCGGTGCCAGCCGGCTATCAGCTCGGCGAGCTGCGCGGGCACGCGCGCGTCGTCGAAGGCCTCGGTGTTCGCCTGGGCGTAGCGCAGGGTGAACTCCGGGGCCATGATCTCCTCCGCCAGGCCCACCTCGCCGTTCCACATCGCCGTCCAGCGGTCGTAGGCGTCCACGCCGAACTGCCGCAGCTCATCGTTCATGAATTCCCCCATGATCCCCATCGGATTCCGACGTCCGTGACGGTAGCAAGGGGGACTGACAATGCCGGCCTCGCCCGGGCCCGGCCCGGGCGCCGCCGGGAGGCCGTGGGCAGGCGAGGACGCAGGTCGTGCCGGCGACCGACCCGCGTCCGTCCGTTCGTCCCGGCCGCTACTGCGCCAGGGTCTCCGCGTCCCCCATCACCACCACCGGCCGCCGGGCCGGGTCGAGGGCGAGCAGCAGCTCCCGCAGGTGTTCGGGGCGCAGGCCGACGCAGCCGTGGGTGGGGCCGCCGTGGTCGACGTGGAGCCAGATGCCGCCGCCGTACCGGCCGCCGCGGGGGCGGCGGCGGTCCAGCGGGGACGTGCCGGGGACGCGGTTGTAGTCGATGGCGATCACGTGGTCGAAGGAGCCGGCGAGCGGTTCGCCCTCGAAGCCGGTGCCGTCGACGGTGAAGGCGTCGGAGCGGTCGTAGCCGAGGCGGGAGCCGGGGTCGGGCAGGCGGCCGCCCGCGTCGGACAGGGTGAAGACGCCGACGGGGGAGCGCAGGTCGCCCTCGCGGTGGTCGGTGGTCCAGCCGCGCCGGCCGTTGCGGGCGGGCCAGGCCGGGCCCGCCCGCCAGCCCTCGCCGTCGTCCCGGTAGAGCGTGGCGGTGGCCGTGCTCGCGTCCGGCCCCGAGCCGCTGACCACCAGCGCCTGCCGGCTCTCCGTCGGCACGGCGCCGAGCAGTCGGGGCCCGACGCCGGGGCAGCCCGTGGGTCGGGGCCGCTTCGAGCGCCCGGGCCGCGTCGGGTGCCTGGGCCGCCGCGGGCGCCTGGGCGGGTTCGGGCGGCACCGGGCGCGCGGCGACGGGGGCGGGGGCGGGCGTGGGCCCGGCGGACGGGGCGGTGTCGGCGCCGCCGGCCGGCCGCGGGGGCGCCGGGGCGGCCCGGTCGGCCGGGGACGCCGCGCCGGGGGCGCAGCCCACCAGGAGCAGCGCCATCCCGGCGAGGGCGCGACGGGGTAGGGACATGGCGGAACCGCCTTCGGACAAGGAGGAGGCAGCGGAACGGAGGCGGCGCGCGGTCAGCCGCGGATGCTGTCGGGGGCCGCGGGGGCGGTCCCGGTGTTGCGGAGCGAGTCGAGGAGCTTCTGCACCTGCCGCAGGGCCGCATCGGACGGACGGTTGAGACAGGCGGAGAGCTCGACCACGTCCATCCCGTAGTCCAGGATGACGGCCCGGTGGCCCACCAGCTGAGCGGTGCCGCCCCGCCCGTGGCAGGTCTTGTCGACCTCGATCGCGACGGCCGGGCCGTCGAACCCGTAGATCTTCTCGGCCTGCGGACGGTCGGAGGCGGCCGTGAGGGTGATCAGCGTGCCGCCTTCGACCAGCTTGTCGACGGGTTCGCAGGACTCCTGGCGGGGCGTGCAGGAGGCCTTGGCGTACAGCGGCTGGCTCGCCAGGTAGCCGGTGGCGCTCGACGGTTTGCCGGTCATGGCGGCAAGGCCGGTCCAGCCGGCCGGGACGTCGATCATCACCCCGCCGAGGTCCGGGAACCGCAGCGGGCGGTCGATGATGGTGGGGGCCGGGGAATCGCTCGGTGCGACGCTCGGCGTCGGGCCCGCTTCGGCGCCCCCGGCGGTGCCCGCGCCGGTGTTCTCGGCGGCGCCCGGGCCGGTACCGGCATTGCCTCCGGCCGAAGGGCTCGGTCGGGTGCCCGGTGCGCCGGTCGCCCCGGTGGACGCGGTGCCGGGGCCGGCGCTCGCGGGGTGCAGCGCGACGGACGCGCCGGGGGCGAGGGCGGGAGCGGCGGCCAGGGCGGCGGCGACCAGACCGGTGGTCAGCCCGGCCGCCAGCGCGGCGGTCCGCCTCCGTCGGCGGGCCCGGTCGGCGCGCTCGCGGATCCGCTCCATCCGGTCGGCGGGCGCCGGCAGGTCCGGGGCGGCCCGGTCCAGCAGGACGCGCAGTTCGCGCTCCACCTCGGCATCGGTCTCGGCACCGGAGCCCCCGGCCGCGTACGCGCCGGACTCGTACCCGGCGGGCTCGTACCTGCCCGGCCCGAATCCGCGGGGGCCGTGTCCGCCGGGCCGGTACCCGCCGGCGCCGTTGTCAGGCTCGATCACGACGCCCCCCGGCCAGCAGCAGTTCCCGGGCGGGCAGCTTGCCGCGCAGCGCCAACAGCGCGCGGTGCGTCTGACTCTTGACCGTACCCGTGCTGCAGCCCAGGGCCTCGGCCGTCTCCTCGACGCTGAGGTCCTCGAAGTAGCGCAGCACCACCACGGCCCGCTGACGCGGCGGCAGTGCCCGGACGGCGGCGGCCACCACCTGGCCGGTCACCACGTCCTCGTAGGGGTCCGCGGCGGTCGGCGGCTCCGGCAGCTCGCCGTGCGGCAGTTCCCCGTGCCAGCGGCGGCGCCACCAGGACACGTGCGAGTTCACCAGGACCCGCCGGACGTACGCCTCCGGCCGGTCGATGGAGATCGTCTCCCACTTCGGCCAGACCCTGGCGAGCGCGGTCTGCAGCAGGTCCTCGGCCAGGTGCGGATCGCCGGTCAGCAGCCACGCCATGCGCAGCAGACGGGGGCTGCGGGCGGCGACGAACTCCTCGAAGTCCGGTGTCGCGTCCCTCATCGTGCCGCCCCCGCCATGGTGTTCCCGTCGTTGCCGTGTCCGCCGGACGTGCCGGCCACCGCGGCCGCGTCCTGGGTGTCGTCGGTGTTCGTCTCACGGCAGGTCAACGCGGTGGGCGCCCGTCGGGGTTGCCTGGCCGGAGCGGATTTTCTCAGCGGATTTTCCCGGTGCCCCGCCCGGACCCGCCCGAGCGGCTGCCGGGACCGGCCGGTGTGGCTGCCGGGACGGGCCCGCAGGTGCGTCCGGGAACGTTGGACGGCCCGCGAGCCGGCCGGAACTCGGCCGGGCGGCGGGCGGGCCGTGGCACCACGATCCGCTCGTGGGCCCGCACCGTCCAAGGGCGCGCGACCGGCGCCCGAGCGCACCGGACGGGCGCGCCGGGAGTACGGCGCCGAGTGTGCGGCGCCGAGTGTGCGGGGCCGGAGTGCGGGGCGGGCGCGGACTCCCGGCACCGGCCGCCCGCATCACCGCACGCGGTCAGCGGTGGGCCCGGCCGGCCCGGTTCAGAGCGTCCCGGAGCCGTGCGGCACGGCGGCGAGCCGGCGGGCGGACGGGTCGACCGGGGTGACGGTCCAGTCCGGGTGGCCGGGCATCGGCGGGGTGCTGGTCCCGTACAGCCACTCCGTCAGGAATGCGGTGAGGTCCTGGCCGGAGACGCGCGAGGCGGTGCGCAGGTAGTCGCCGGTGGTGGCCGAGCCGTTCCGGTACTGCCGCAGGAAGGCCCGCTCGATCCGGTCGAAGACCTCCGCTCCGACCCGCTCGCGGAGCGCGAACAGCACCAGCGCGCCCCCGGTGTAGCGCTGGCTGTCGAAGAGGCCGGCGGCCGTGGGCGCGGCGACCGGCCCGGAGTCGTGCCGCCACTGGTCGCCCTCGGCGTAGACGTCGCGCATCCGGTCGCCGAGGGTGGTGTGGCCGGCCGAGTCCGGCCAGCCGCGCTCGTACCGGTACATCAGGCCGTACAGGTCGGCGTGACCCTCGTTCAGCCAGAGGTCCGCCCAGCTGCGCGGGGAGACGCTGTTCCCGAACCAGGAGTGCACCAGCTCGTGCATCATGTGCGAGCCGATCTGGCGCTCCGGCTGCAGCAGGAAGTTCGGCTTGTAGAGGGTGAGGGTCTGCGTCTCCAGCCCGGTGAAGTCGAAGGCGGCCGGGTCGTCGGTGTTGGCCGGCAGCAGCCCGTACGTCTCGAACGGGAACGGTCCGAGGTGCCGCTCGGCCCATTCCAGTTGACCGGGGGTGAGCGCCAGGGCGGGCTCCAGGGCCTCGGCGCGGGCGGCCGGCACGACGTCCCGCAGCGGCAGCCCGCGCGGGCCGCGGCGCTCGCGTACGGTGTGGTCGCCGACCGACACCTGCAGCAGCTCCGTCGCCATCGGCTCGCGCGACACGTACCGCCGGGTGGTCAGGCCGGCCCGCGGGTGCCCGGTGGTGGTGAGCCGGCCGTTGGCGACGCCGAGCAGGCCGTCCGGCGCGGTGACGGCGACGGTGAACCGCGCCTTGTCGCTCGGGTGGTCGTTGCACGGGAAGACGGTGTGCGCGCCGTCGGGCTGGCCGGCGACCGCGAAGCCGTCCGGCGTGGGCACCCAGCCGGTGTGCGGCAGCCTCGCCCGCGGGTCGGCGGTGTACGCGACCTCCACCCGCAGCAGGGCGCCGCGCCGCACCGCCCGGGCGGGCACCACGGTCAGCTTCTCGCCGTACGCCCGGAACCCGGCCGGCCGCCCGTTCACCCGGACGGCGTGCACGTCCAGCCCGAGCGCGTCCAGCTCCAGGCTCGGCAGCGCGGTGAGCGCGCGCGCCGTCAGCACCGCGGTGGCGTCGACGGTCCGGTCGTCCGGTCGGTAGCGGAAGTCCAGGTCGTAGGCGAGGGCGTCGTAGCCGGCGTTGCCGAGCGCGGGGAAGACCGGGTCGCCGACGCCGCCCGCGTCGGCGGGGGAGGCCGCCGCGGGCACGGTGACGGCCAGGGCCGCGGCGGCGAGCGCGGCCGCGACGGCGAGGCTGGAACGAGGCCGGAACAGGGTGATCACCGCTTTCGTGTCGTCGTCCGTCGTCCGTCGTCCGTCGGGCGCGCGGCAGGCTGGTCCCGGCACGGCGCACCGGGGATCGCGCCGCTTCGTGACCTTCCGGGTACGGATCGTAGCGGAGGGGTCCGACCGTCCCGGCCGACCCGGCGACACGCGGCCGTCCCCCGGACGGCCGACTGCGGTGGTCGAGCGACCGCGGGGTGTCATAACGTTCGAAGTGCCCCGCCCCCTGACGGACGGGGCCACGGCCGTCGGAGTACCTGGCCAGGTCCGGCGGCCGTCCCTCATGCCCGCGCCCTGCCCGGGGCCCGGAAACCCGGGCAGGGTCGCGTCGGCCCCCGGCCACCCGCCCGCCCCCGTCGTGGCCGGGCACGCCGCCCGGGAACAGGTTCGACCGCGCGGCGGGCGCCGCCGGCTCGCACCCCGCGGATCCGCTTCCGGCACCGACTCCTACGACGTCGCCCGGGCCCTGGTCGGCACCGGCGTCGGCGGCGCCCTGGTCTCCCGGCTGGCACTGACCTCCGTCCCGGGCGCCACCCACCGCGAACGCGCCGATCCCCGGCCGCTCCGGCGGCTCCACGCCGTCGCCCCCGCCGAGGCCGCCCGCACCCCAGTGGTGGAGGTCTTCCTCCACCTCCTGCGCGACGTCGCCGCCGACCTCACGGCCGCCTGGACGCCGAGCGGTTGGGCAGCGGTGACGTCGGCGGCTCAGCCGGCCGTGGCCGCCGGCGCCGTGACGTCCTTGCCGTACCAGACCTGGGCGTACGGGCCGCTGTTGTAGGCGGGTATCTCGCGGTAGCCGTGGCGGGTGTAGAGGGCGCGGGCCTCGACCAGGTCCAGGCGGGTGTCCAGGACGATCCGCTCGGCGCCGAGGGAGCGGGCGGCGTCGTCCACGGCGGCGAGCAGGCGGCCGCCGCCGCCGGTGCCGCGGACGGCGTGCCGGACGAAGACCCTGGTCAGCTCGACCGTGCGGTCGTCGAGGACGCGCAGGCCCGCGCAGGACTGCGGCTCGCCCCCGTAACGGCCGAGCAGGAACAGCCCGGTGGGCTCGGCGAGGTCGCCGCTGGGGGAGTCGGCGAGGCCGGTCTCGATCTCCTCGGGCGTGCACTCCCGGTCGAAGTGCAGCCGGTAGTACCGGTTGGCGACGTCGACGTAGTACTCGCGCAGCAACGCCTCGGCCTCCGGGGAACCCACATCGGCCCGGGAGATCGTCCAGAGGTCGGAAGCGTGCAGCGTGCTGATCGTCATGCGCGCATTATCGACGCTCCGTCACCCCGTCCGCGAACCGTTTTCCGAGGCCGCCGGACCGCCCGTCGGACCGCCCGCCGGGCCGGCCCGGCGGGCGGGCTACCCTCGCGCGGTGCACCCGATCCCGCGCCCGCTGCTCCTGCTCGACGTCGACGGTCCGCTCCACCCGTACCACGTGGACCCGGACTCCCGTCCACCCGCCTACCGGCCGTTGCGGGCGGAGCCGCGCTGGTCGTCCGGCCCGGTGGAGGTGTGGCTGAACAGGGCGCACGGGGAGCGGCTGCGCGCCCTGCCGTTCGACCTGGTCTGGGCCACCACCTGGCAGGACTGCGCGAACCGCTGGATCGCTCCCGCGCTCGGCCTGCCCCCGCTGCCGTTCGTCACGCTGCCCGGTCCGGCGGTCTGGCGGCCGGACGACACGAGTCCGAAGACCTGGCCGCTGGTGGAGTGGGCCGCCGGCCGCCCCTTCGCCTGGGTGGACGACGACATCGGGGAGGCGGACCGAGCCTACGTGGCCGCCCATCACGCGGGGCCGGCCCTGCTGCACCGGGTGCATCCGGGGCGGGGGCTGGTGGAGGCCGACTTCGCGCTGTTGGCGGCGTGGGCGGTGGGGCTGCACGGGGGTGGCGGTGGGCCGGGCGGGTGATGGGGGGATTGACCCGCTGGCGTGTCGGGGGAGCAGTGCTCCATGGACACACCATCCGATAATCGCACTAATGGGGGTCTGAGGGGGAGTCACCGGACGGCACACCGCCGGATCGGGAGCGGCCTGGTCGCCGCGGTCTGCCTGTCCGCCGCGGTCGCCGGCTGCGGCGCGCCCGCCGGACAGCGCGGGCCGTCCGCCCGGGCCGGTGCGAGCGCCGCACCCGCCGGAGCGGGCCCCCAGCGGGACCGGCCGGCCGGCGCGCAGCCGGAGCAGCAGGCCGGCGCCGAGGCGGCCGACCGGGGCGGCCCGCGGCCGCCCGCCGTGCCGCTGGCACTGCCCGGGCTGGCCCGGGTGGAGGAGGAGAGCAGTGGCGAGGCGGTGGCCCGCCGGGAGGCGGCGGTCCGCGCCGGTCTGGAGACCGCGCACCGCTGGGGCCTGGAGCGGCTGCCCGACCGGGCGCCACAACACCCGCTGGTCAAACCGGAGTTGAAGCAGGCGCAGGGCGTCAAGCTCGCGGACGGACTGCCCCCGGTGGTGTACCGCGTCCCGACCGACCAGAAGATCGTCTTCCTGACGGTGGACGACGGAGCCGAGAAGGACCCGGAGTTCTCCCGCATGGCGGACGAGCTCGGGATCCCGCTCAGCACCTTCGTCGCCGACTACCTGGCCCGGTCCGACTACGGCTACTTCCGCAAGCTCGCCGCCCAGGGCGACGCGGTGAACAACCACACCATCAACCACCGCAACCTGAAGGTGCTCGACTACGCCACCCAGCGCGACGAGATCTGCCGGCAGCAGGACCAGCTGGAGCAGCAGATCGGCGTCCGCCCCCGGCTGTTCCGGCCCCCGTACGGCGAGTACAACGACGACACCCTGCGGGCCGCGGCCTCCTGCGGGATCGAGGCGGTGCCGCTCTGGAACGAGGAGGCCTTCCCGGACCGGATGGAGTACCGCTACGAGGACCAGCGGCTGCACCCGGGCGACATCATCCTCACCCACTTCCGGGGCACCGACCTCTGGAACGGCACCATGCCGGACCTGCTCCGCAAGGTCGTGAACGAGGTCACCGCCCAGGGATTCACCCTCGCCCGCCTGGACGACTACCTCTGAGCCCGTCCCGGGCGCGGGCCGGGGCCGGGTGGCCGCCCCGGCCGCTCACGAGCCCGTGTCGAGGGAGAGGGCGTCGAGGTAGACCCAGGCGCCCTCGTGGCGGACGAAGCGGCTGTGCTCGGTGAGCACCCCCTCCTCCCGGCCCTCGGTGTAGTGGGCGCGGAAGGCGACCGTGCCCTCGGTGTGGAACGGGCCGCCGTCGCTGGTGGAGAGCACGTCGAGGCGGGTCCAGCGCAGCGCCGGGTCGAAGTCGACCGAGGCGGGCCGGGTGTCGGGGTGCCAACTGCGCAGCAGGTAGGCCTCGTCGTGGGCGGCGAAGGCGCTGAAGCGCGAGCGCATCAGCGCCTCGGCGGTCGGCGCGGCGGCCTGGCCCCGGTGGTAGCGGCCGCAGCAGTCGCCGTACGCGGCGGGCAGGCCGCACGGGCAGGGCGACGAGGGCAGCAGTCGGGGAGCGGGGGCGGCGGCGCGGGGCGCGGAGCGGCGTCGGGACATGCCGTCCATTCTCGCCCCTCGCCGCGGTGCCGCGGTCCGGCGGGGGGAGGCGCGCCCCGCCGGACCGCGCGCCCGTCCCGCGCCCCGCGCGCCCCTGCTACCCCGCGCGCCCGGCGTGCCCGTCCCTCGGCCTCGCGCGCCCCTGCTACCCCGCGCGCTTGATGGAGTAGTTGAAGTCGGTCGTCCCGAAGGTGCGCATCAGCTGGAGCCAGAACGGCATCAGCATCTCCATGCCCCGGGCGGACGTGATCCCGCCGAGGTCGATGACCGCCTCGGCCGGCCAGCCGAACTCGCCCAGCAGGGAGACCACTTCGGTCTTGGCCGCGGCGTCGTCCCCGGCCACGAACAGGTTGTGCTCGCCCGGCACCCGGCCCGGGTCGACCATCAGCGGCGCGGAGAGCGTGTTCAGCGCCTTCACCACCCGGGCGTCCGGGAACTCCCGCTGGATCCGCTCGCCGACGCTGTCGGTGTTCACCGGGTCGAGGCTCACCGTGCCCTCGGTGGAGAAGACCAGCGGGTTGGAGATGTCGACCAGCACCTTTCCGGCCAGCCGCTCGGCGCCGGCCGCCCGCAGGGCCTCCAGCGAGACCGTCCCGGCGGTGGCGTTCAGCACCACCCGGCCGAACCCGGCCGCGTCCGCGAACGTGCCGCTGTGCCCGTTCGGGCCCGCCTGCTCCGCCCAGGCGAGGGCCTTCTCGTTGTCCTTCGTCCGCGAGCCCAGCGTCACCTCGTGGCCCAGCGCCACCAGCTTGTCCGCGAGCGTCCGCCCGACCGTGCCCGTGCCGATGATTCCGATTCGCACCGCGTCCCCGTTCTCGTCCGTGGCCCGCCCGTTGGCGTGCGCCGCGACGACCATAGAGGATCACGGCCCGGGATCCGGGTGAAACGCTGCGAACGGAGGACGGCCGACTGGACCACCTCCGCTGGTGGCCCCGCCGCCGCCGCCGAAGCATGGCGCCATGAACCGCCTCAACAGACCGACGGTGCGCGCCGCCGCCCTGCTCGCCGGCCTCGCCCTGCTCACCCCGGTGGCCGCCGCCCGGGCCGACGTCACCACCGTCTCCGTCACCACCGAACGCACCGCCTGGGACCGGAACGAACCCGGGCTCTCCCCCGCCGAGGTCGGCGCCGCGGACTTCGGCGTCCGCTTCTCCGTCCCGCTCGACGGCCAGGTCTTCGCCCAGCCGCTGGTCATCGGCCCGACCGTGGTCGTCGCCACCGAGACCAACCACGTCTACGGGATCGACGCCAAGACCGGGAAGATCACCTGGCACCGCGCGATGGGCGCGGCCTGGCCGTCCGCCGCGATCGGCTGCTCGGACCCCGGCCCCAACGTCGGCACCACCTCCACCCCGGTGTACGACCCGGCCACCGGCACGGTGTACCTGACCAGCAAGGTCAACGACGGCCCCGACGACAAGCACCCGCACTACTACGTGCACGCCGTCGACGCCCGGACCGGGGCCGAGCGCAGCGGCTGGCCGGTCACCGTCCAGGGCGACCCGGTCAACGCCCCCGGAAAGCCGTTCAACGCCTACCGCTCGCTCCAGCGCCCGGGGCTGCTGCTGCTCGACGGGCGCATCTACTTCGGCTTCGGCTCGCTCTGCGGCATCGGCGACTACATCGGCACCCTGGCCGGCCTCGACACCCGCACCCGCAAGCTCACCCTCTGGTCCACGGTGGCCGGCTCCGACACCCAGCGCGCGTCGATCTGGATGGCCGGCAGCGGTCTCGTCTCGGACGGGCCCGGGCGGATCATCCTCGCCACCGCCAACGGCCAGGGCGCGGGCGCCTCGCCCGCGAAGGGCCCCGGCGACAAGCCGCCCGGCGGCCTCGGCGAGTCGGTGATCCGCTTCGCCGTGAACGGCGACGGCACCTTCACCCCCAAGGACTTCTTCAGCCCCACCAACAACGCCACCCTCGACAAGCGGGACACCGACCTCGGCTCCGGCGGCCCGGTCGCCCTCCCCGAGAACCTGTTCGGCACCCCCGCCCACCCCCGGCTGCTGGTCCAGGTGGGCAAGGACGGCCGGATCTTCCTGCTCGACCGCGACGACCTCGGCGGCATGGGCCAGGGCCCGAACGGGACCGACAAGACCGTCGGCACGACCGGCCCGTACGGCGGCGTCTGGGGCCACCCCGCCGTCTGGGGCGGCGACGGCGGCTACGTCTACACCGTCGAGAACTACGGCAAGCTGCGCGCCCTCAAGTACTCGGTCGGCCCGACCGGCCTCCCGCAGCTGACCAGCGCCGGCACCAGCGCCGAGGACTTCCTCAAGATGTCGGGCTCACCCGTCGTCACCTCCGACGGCACCCGCAGCGGCTCCGCCCTGGTCTGGGTGATCTGGTCCGGCACCGGCCAGTACGGCGAGGGCGGCGAACTCCGCGCCTACGACGCCGTGCCGGTGGACGGCACGCTCAAGCTGCGCCGCTCCTTCCCGCTCGGCACGGTCAGCAAGTTCTCGGTGCCGGCCACCGACAAGGGCCGGATCTACGTCGGCACCAAGGACCACCACCTGGTCGCCCTCGGCCGGCCCTCCGCGTTCGCCTGACGCTCAGCTGCCCGGGCGGATGCTGGAGATCGTGAACACGGCCACCGCGAGCGCCGCCCCGGGCGCCGGCGCCGCCCGCACCCGCGCCGGCCGGAGCAGGTACGCCACCGGCCACGGCACCACCAGCGGTACCAGTGCGGCCACCGACAGGTGCTCCGGCGGTCGCCACCAGTTCGGGTGGGGCTGGGAAGCGGTTCGGGTCATGCGCCGGTCCCCGCCTCCCGGCCCACCCGGATCAGCGGACGAGTACTCACCTCGTGGCGCTCGAAGTACTCGGCCGTACTCCCACCGTAGGACGGCGGCGCCGGAACCGTGGTCAGGTCTCCGGGCCCTCGCCGTCGGTGGTGGGGACGGCGGTGCGGGTGGGTGCCACCGGAGGTGCCGCGGGGGGACTGCCGAACTCGCGCCAGGAGCCCTTGACGTTCTCCAGGACGGCCTTGCCCTGCTTGTCGATGGTCCGCGTCAGCCCTTCCTGGCTGATGCCGAAGACGGCGGCCCAGGCGACGATCTGGGCGCTGCTGTCCAGCGCCGACAGGCCCGGAAGGAAGGCTCCGCCGATGAAGATGATGCCGAGGAACGCGGAGATGACGCCGATCGGGAGCCGGAGCAGCAGCAGGCCGACCGGGACCATGTAGGGCATGGCCGTCCCCTGGAGGTTCTTCACGGACGCCGCTCCGGCCAGCGCCGCCGCCGTCATCCCGATGAACGCGACCAGCAGGACGGAGTCCTCCGACGGTTCGCTCCCGACCGGGCACACCGTCTTCGTCGCGCCGGGGTTGTCCGGATCCGGGGGTTCGAAGCAGAGCAGTGCCTGCAGACCGAAGCTCTCGTCGCAGCCGAGCAGGATGAGGCCCACGGCGATGGCGCTGGTGGCGAGGAACGAGACCAGCAGGATGTTGCGGAAGCTCCGCACCCTGGCCAGTTCCGTCTCCTCGACGGAGTTCGAGGCGTAGAGCACGCTCGCGGCGAGGTCCCGGAAGTCCTCGGTCAGCGCGTTCTGGTGCGCGCGCAACTGTTCCTCGAGGAGCGCGAGACGCGGGTCCTCGGCGCCGAGGTGGTGCCGCCCCGTGGTGAGCACGACGGCGCCCCGCCAGCGCAGGTCCTCGGGCGGCGTGAGCTGGAGGAGCGCCACCTCGGCCTCGTGGATGCTGGACGAGACCCGGTCCACCGCCGATCCCGTCAGCCAGGCGAAGAGGCTCCGCCGCCCGGCGGCCTCGCGCGCGGACTCCAGCAGGACGTGGGTCTTGTGGGCCAGCTGCTGCTGTGCGGGCGTGAGCCGGCGGGTGGCCTCGATCTGGTCGAGCTGCGCCTGCAGCGCGGCGATGTGGGTGCTCCTGCGCTGGCGCCAGGACGCGAGCCGGCCGCGGGCGGCCACGTCCCGGTGGCCGTACGTCGGTGCGCGGTGGGCCAGCTGCCGGAGCAGTGTCTCGGCCCGGCTGAGGTCGGCTTCGGCCTGTTCCGCGTCGGCGCTGCTCTGCCACCGCCGGAACCGGCGTGGTTCGGTCGCCTTGTGCGCGTGCTCCAACAGGGTGGCCGCCTCGGCGGCCAGGCTCTGGTTGTCCGGCAGCCCCTCGGCCTTGAGCCGGAGCAGCTCTGCCTCCAGCCCGGCGATCCGGGTCTGGGTCCGGCGCCGCCAGGACGCCGAGCCGCGCCCGTGCCGGCGGCCGCTCGCGGAGCCGCCGGCGGCAGGCGGATCAGGCGGGGGATCGGGCGGGGGAGGGCTGGGCGGGGTCGGGGCGGCGGGCGGCTCTGGTTCCGGCGGCATGCGCCCAGTACGGCACGCGTGCCGGTGGGCCGCAACCGGGCACCGGGCGCGGTGCGGCACCGCAGCTTCGTATGCGGAGCGAAGCCTCCCGGCCGGTCACAGCCGGACCGTCACCGTCTTCGGCCGCTGGTACTCCTGGAGGGCCAGGGTGGACAGGTCGGTGCCGTGGCCGGAGGTGCCGCGGCCGCTGTGGGGGAGCTCGGCGGTCTGGGCGAGGTGGCAGTTGACCCAGGTCTCGCCGGCGTCCAGGCGGGCCGTCAGGTCCAGGGCGGCGCTGAGGTCGCGGGTCCACACGCTGGCGGCGAGGGCCTGGGGGACGTCGTTGGCCAGGGCGAGCGCCGCTTCGAGGTCCTCGGCGTGCTGGACGGTGAGCAGCGGGCCGAACACCTCCTCCTGGACGGCCGGGTCGTCGGCGGGCAGGTCGGCGAGCAGGCGGGCGGGGCGCCAGAGGCCGTCGGCGCGGCCGGGGGCGGCGATCGAGCGCTCGGCGGCGGAGGCGGCGACGAGGCGGTCGTAGCGGGCGGCCTGGTCGGGGTTGTTGAGCGGGCCGAAGTCGCGCCCGGACTGCCGCTCGGCCAGGGCGGCCGTCAGCGCGGCGACGGCCTGTTCGTGGTTCTCCGTCAGGGTGATCACCCGGGCGGGTGCGGCGCAGCTCTGCCCGGCGTTGTAGGTGCAGGCGGTGGCGAGGGCGGCCCAGGTGTGGTCGGGCGCGTCGGGCAGGACGAGGACGGGGCTGTTGCCGCCGAGCTCCAGGCTGACCCGGCGGTGGCCGGCCCGGGCGGCGATGTCGGCGCCGGCGAGCGCGCTGCCGGTGAAGGCGATCATGTCGACGTCGCTCGCGACCAGCAGCCGGCCGGTCTCCCGGTCGCCGGGGAGCGCGGTGAGGACGCGGTCGCCGAGGGCCCGGGCGGCGTGCTCGGCGAGCAGGACGACCGAGTCCGGGGTGGTCTCGGCGGGCTTGACGACGACGGCGTTGCCGGCGGCGAGCGCCGGGGCGCAGCGCCAGGCGGCCATCAGCAGCGGGTAGTTCCAGGGGACGATCGCCCCGACCACGCCGATCGGCTCCCAGCGCACCCAGCTCTCGTGGCCGGCCAGGTAGCGTCCGGCGGCGGGCGCGGTGCCGGCCCGGGCGGCGCCGGCGTAGAACCGGAAGAGGTCGGCGACCTCGCGGACTTCGCCGGTGGCCTCCGCCTCGGGCTTGCCGGTGCCGGCCCGCTCCAGCGCGACGTACTCCGCGAGGTGCTCCTCGATCAGGTCGGCGAGCGCGTCGAGCCGCCGTTCGCGCTCGCGCGGGGTGTACGCCCGCCAGAGCATGGCGCCGAGCCGGGCGAGGCCGACGGCCTCGGCGACCTGTTCGGCGCGGGCCGGGGTCAGCGAGCCCCGGGCGCGGCCGGTCCGGGGGTCGATCAGGTCGACGGGGTCGGCCGGTGCGGGCGGCGCGGGGGGAGCGAACGGGTGTTCCATGCGGGGCCTTTCGGGGCGGTGCGCGGGTCGGTGCGCGGGTCGGGCCGGTCAGAGGTCGTAGGCGCGCAGCCAGAGTTCGAGGGTGAGGACGAGCCAGAGCTTGCCGCCCTGGCGGGGCAGCAGCGTGCCCTCGCGGCGCATCCAGGTGCGGACGGTGTCGGGCCGGACGAGGCCGCGCTCACGGGCGGTGCGGCCGAGCAGCAGGTCGCCGGAGAGGTCGCGCAGCGGGCCGCGCAGCCACTGCTGGACGGGCACCCGCATGCCGCTCTTCGGGCGGTCGACCACGGCCGCCGGGAGCAGGTCGCGGACGGCCTCCTTGAGCACCCACTTCTCGACGGTGCCGTGCAGCTTGAGCCGGGGCGGGGTGGCGAAGGCGTGGTCGACGACGTGCCGGTCGAAGAGCGGGGAGCGTCCCTGCACGCCCTGCGAGGCGGTGAGCCGTTCCACCTTGGTGAGGATGTGGTGCGCGCCCTTGGTGCGCAGGTTGCAGTGGAGCAGCTGGTTGAGCAGCGAGCGCATCGGGCCGGGCCGCAGGTAGGGCGCGACGAAGCGGCGCGGTTCGGGCGCGGACTCCAGGGCCCGCAGCGCGGCCGGGGTGAGCAGCCGGGGCAGGTCCTCGTAGCACTTGCGGTAGGAGCGCAGGTAGGCCTCGGCGCGGACCTCGGGGGCCGGGTCGTCCCGGTGCATCTCGTGCACCAGCATCGGCAGGTTCTTCGGCCCGCCGAAGACCGGGTCGCCGCCCTCGCCGTTGAGCGAGACGGTGAGGCCGTCGCCGGCGACGGCCTCGGCGAGCATCAGGTTGGGGACGGTCAGCGGGTCGCCGACCGGGCTGTCCAGCAGGGCGACGGTGTCGGCGAGCCGGGCGGCGACCTCGGCGCCGGAGACGGTGAGCACCCGGTGGTCGGTGCGGCAGTGGTCGGCGACCAGGCCGGAGTAGCCGAGCTCGTTGGGGAGCCCGTCGCCGAAGCTGATCGAGTAGGTGCGCACCGGGCGGTCGTGCAGGCGGGCGGCCAGCGCGGTGACCAGCGAGCTGTCGACACCGCCCGAGAGCAGGACGGCGACGTCCTCCCCCTCGGGCAGCCGGCGCGCGGTGGCCTGCTCCAGGAGGAGGCGCAGCTGCCGGGCGTACTCGTCCGGCGGTACGGAGTCGGCCTCCGCGGAGAGGAGTTCGGCCGGCTCCCAGTACGACTCCTGGTGCACCGTGCCGTCCGCGCGCAGGCGCAGGACGCGGCCGGGCAGCGCCTCGTGGACGCCGCGCAGCAGGGTCTCCTCGCCGGGCAGGTAGGCGAAGGTGAGGAAGGAGCGGACGGCGGCCAGGTTGACGCCGGTGCCGAGGGCGGGCCAGTGCCGCAGCGCGCGCAGCGAGGTGGAGGCGGCCCAGCAGCCGTCGGCGCGGGCGTAGAAGACGGTGCGGGCGCCGGCGTGGTCGCGGATCAGGACGAGGTCGGCGCCGTCCACCACGACGAGGACGAAGAGGCCGTCGGCGAGCCGGACGCCGTCCGCGCCGAGGCCGCGCCAGAGGCGGAGCAGCAGCTCGCCGTCGGGGCACCTGTCGGGGGCGGGGCGGCCGGCGGCGGCCAGCGCGGCGTGCAGTGCGGCCCGGTTGTGCAGGGTGACCTCGCCGACGGCGGTGACGCCATCGGCGGTGAACGGGCCGGCGGCGAAGCCGGGTTCACCGGTGATCAGGGCGGCCTGGGCGGCTTCGGGGGCCCGGGCGGCCGGGCCCGCGGTGGTGCCGGCGAGTGCGGCCAGGTGGGTGCGGGCCCGGCCGGCGTCGGGGCCGGCGCAGGCGCAGCAGCGTGCCATGCTCGGTGGTGCCTTTCGGTGTGGTGCCTGGTCGGGCGGGGGGCGGGGAGGCGGTTCAGCCGAAGTCGTCGCCGTCCCAGCCGTCGTCGCCGGAGTCGTCCCAGTCGCCCGCGTAGTCGGCGTCGGCGTCCCCGTCGTGGTCCCCGCCGTCACCCGGGTCGCCGCCCGAGTCGCCTCCGCCGCCGGAGTCACCGCCGGAGGGGTCGGCGCTCCGGGCCTGCGCCTGCCGGCGCAGCTCCTCCTCCTCGTCCGCGCTGAGCTCCAGGGGCGGCAGCTGGGAGAGGGCGACGGCGCCGGCCCCCGCGACGCCGAGCGCCCCGAGCACGACGCCGAGCCGGCCGCGGAAGGCCGTCCGGTTGACGGTGACCAGCTCGCCGTGGGCCCAGACGGTGCGCCCGTAGCCGATGTCGCGGCCGTAGCGGACGGTGCCGTCGGCCTCGGTGCGCTTGACCAGGTCGGTGCCGAGCGGTTCGTCGGTGCCGGACCGGCCGGTGCTGTCGTGCCAGTGCACGAGCGGGCCGGCGCCGCGGCGGCGCCACTCGCTCCGGCCGTCCTCGTAGCGGCGGTGCACGGCGCCGTCGGCGAGCAGTTCGTCGCGGTAGCCGAGGTGGCGTGGCTGCGTCATCAGGGGGAGTCCTCGGGAGTCGGGGAGCGCCTCAGGGCGTCGGCCAGGTCAGGAAGCCGGTGTCGCGCACGGAGCGGACGCGCCGGTGGAGCGGGGCCCGGCGCGGGCCGCCGGAGCCGCCGCGGACCTGGCGGATCACGGTGTGCAGCAGCCGGGCGGGGTTGACGGCGGCCAGCTCGATGGTCCGCCCGCTGCCGAGCCAGGCGCGTTCCTCGGGCCGCAGCCCGGCGGGCAGCGGGCCCCGGTACGGCTGCGGGCCGCGCCCGGAGGTCAGGTGCAGGGTGACGGCGTGCCGGGGGACCAGGCCCATCGAGCGGACCCGCGGCCAGCCGTCCCCGCCCGCCCCGCCACCGTCGTTCCCGCGGCCGTCGTTCCCTCCGCCGTCGTTCACGCCGAGGTCGCGCAGCTCCCGGCGGACCCGCTGGTAGCAGGCGAGCCCGCTCGGGCTGGCGTCGTGCAGCACGTGCACCACGGCGTCGCCGGCCCGCCGCAGGCCGGCCACCAGCCGCGGGTCGAGCGGCAGTCGGTCGGCGGCGACGACCGGGCAGGCGGCCTCCAGGTGCAGGTCGTTGGCGATCAGCATCGCGGTGATCTCGGGGCTCTGGCAGACCAGCAGCCGGGGCAGCCCGTAGTCGTAGAGGTCGCTCTCGGCGGCGGACCGCGGCCCCGGTGCCACCGGCGCGGGGGCGGGCAGCAGGCCGGGCAGCTCCTCGCGGCGCTCGGCCACCGCCTCCGCGAACCGGGCGTACCGGACGGGCGGCGCCAGCGTGTAGGGGATCCGGCGCGGCCCGGCGTGCAGCGGCTGCAGCACCCGGCAGAGCTCGTAGTACAGCTGGCGCTCGGTGTACCGCAGGCCGCCGGGCGCCCCGGCCCGGTCGGCGGCGACGGTGAGCGCGCCGTCCAGCAGCAGGCGCAGCGGCCGGCGGCGCGCCGGCCGGGGCGGGGGCGACACGGTCATGCGGGGGACTCCTCGGTCGGCTCGGGCCAGGTCAGGAAGCCGACGGCGAGCGCCCGGCGGCGGGTCTCGGCGGGGTCCTCCGGCTGCGCGGGCGCCGGCCCCTTCTGCAGCGGGACGCGGGCCGGCGGCTCCGGCGCCCGCTCGGCCGCGCGCTCGGCGACGGCCATCAGCCGCTTCGGCGGCAGCGCGGCGAGCGGGCTCCACCAGCCCTCGGCGTACCACTCCCGCTCGCCCGTGGTCAGCCCGGGGACGTCCCGTTCCAGCCGCACCCGGAGCTCCTCGGCCCGGTCGGGATCGCGCAGGACCACGCACTTGTCCTCGACGCTCAGCACCGCGCGCGCCGGCAGGCCGGCGTCCAGCACCCGCCGGCCGGGCTGCGCGGCGCGCGCCTCGGCGACCAGCAGGCAGCCCTCCGGGGAGGCGTCGTGCAGGACGACGACCGGCGGGCCGTCGGGCACCTCGCGCAGGGCGTGGACGAGCAGCGCGCGGTGGCGCCGCGGGTAGCCGTTGGCGTGCAGGAACCGGGTGACGGTACGGCTGGGGCAGAGCAGCACGAAGGCGGGATCGGCCGGCGGCGGCCCCGGTTCGACCAGGTCGTCCTCGACCAGCCCGGCGGGCAGCACGCCGTAGACCCGCTTCCACTGGACGGCCACCCGGTCGTGGAAGCCCCGGGCGTCCCAGGCCGGTCTGACGGCCGACGGAGGTGCGGGTATCCGTGAGAGCACCAGCCGGTTGACGGCCATCCCCAGGAAGATGACGGCGGCGAGCAGGGCCAGCACCATCGCGGTCCCGTGCAGCACCACCAGGGCGGCGATCAGCGGCACGCCTCCGAGCACGCTCAGGCAGCCCGCGCTCTCCCGGGAGCCCCGGAACTCCGGCGCGGGCCGGCCCCGGCGTGCCTCAGCCCAGCGCAACTGGTCGACGGTGCAGACCAGTTGGCGCCCGTCGGTGATCCGTTCGACGAGCTTGCGGATCCGTACGTCGTGCAGCCCGGGGCCGTCGATCTTCGGGTCCAGGGCGAAGCCCTTGTGGCAGGACGAGCAGGTACGGCCGGAGCGGTCGCGCTGCAGCAGGTTCTTGGCGCAGTGGGGACAGATCATCGCGGTGTCTCCAGCGTCGCGGCGAAGCGGCGCAGCCGGGCGGCCAGCCGCTCTCTCGCGCTGACCGTACCCACCCGCTGGTTCCGCTCCACTTCCCGGAGCGCGGAGGCGAGTCGGGCGTCCTCGCGGCGTTCGGCCTCGGCCGCGGTGATCGCGTAGTCCTCGTGGTCGATGCCGAAGCCGGTGTTGGCGGCCAGGATGTTGAGCGGTCCGTCGCCCCGGTTGGCGAAGGAGTGCGGCATCAGTTCGGGGATCCGGATCAGCAGCCCCGGGGTCAGCGGCACGTCCACCACCCGGCGCCGCTCGGCGTCGTACAGTCCGCAGGAGGCGTGGCCGAGGCTCAGCACCAGGTGCTCGCCGCCGTGGGCGTGCGGGGTGAAGGCGCTGTGCGGGGCGACGATGCCGAGCTTGTAGGTGGCGTTGGACGGCCGCTCGGGCGAGGTCTTGGCGTCGCCGACCAGGTAGTGGGCGAACTGGCCCGCGTCGATGAAGCGCAGCAGCTCCTCGCCGGCCTCGCCGTGCGCGCTGCCCGGCCCCAGCTCCCGGGCGCCGTCCCGGTCGGCGATCAGCACGTGACCGTCCGGCCGCAGCTGGTAGAGGTCGACCCCGGCGGGCAGCGGCCGGGCCAGCCGTTCCAGCCCGCGCAGCCCGGATCGTATCGACATCGGCCACCCACCCCCCGTGCTCGAAACCGCCCCGAACGGCATCACTCCCCGTGACGCCGGCCATCACGCGACCGGTTCCGCCGGAGCGGGCGGTCGCGGTTGTGGATCTTACGCATCCCGGGTGAATGTGCCAGGTACCCGGGGGGAGTCCACCGGAGCGGCGGCCGCGGTCAGCGCCCCCGGGACACCACGAAGCCCGGCAGGGCGAGCAGGAACTCCCGTGCCTCGACGCCCTCCTCGGAGAGGCCGGCGGGCGGGGGAGCGGCCGCCAGCACCCGGGCGAGCTCCCGCTCGGCGGCGGCGACCAGCCCGGCGGCCGCCTCCCGGGCGCTCTGCACGCAGTCGTAGGCCGCCATCCGGTCGAGCAGCCAGCGGACGTCCTCCGCCGCGTCGGGGCCGCGCTGGGCCCGGGTGCCGCGCAGGTACCGCTCGGCGCGGGCGCGCTCGGCCGGGGTGCAGCGCTCCAGGAGGTGGATCAGGATCAGCGTGCGCTTGCCCTCCCAGAGGTCCCCGGCGATCTCCTTGCCGTAGTCCGCCTGGGAGCCGACCAGGTTCAGCACGTCGTCCTGGATCTGGTAGGCCGCGCCCAGGTACCAGCCGAACCGGTCCAGCCGGGCGGCGTCGGCGGCCGCGCCCTCGGCGACCAGCAGGCCGGAGCGGCACGGGTAGAGGAAGGTGTACCAGGACGTCTTCTTGAGGCACATCCGGTAGTAGTCGGCGGACACCAGCGCGCAGGCGTTGTCACGGATCCAGGCGATCTCCAGCGCCTGGCCCTCCAGGGTCTGGCGGCACATCAGCTCGGTCTCCTCGAAGAGCCGCCAGGCCAGCTCGTCGCCGAGCTCCCGCCGGTTGGCCATCAGCCGCTGGTGCCCGAGCAGGTGGGTGGCGTGGGCGACGTTCAGCGCCACCTCGACGCCGTAGGCGGCGGGGAGCGTCGGCGTGCCGCGGCGCAGCTCGCTGCCGTCCTGGATGTCGTCGTGGATCAGGAAGGCGTTGTGGAACAGCTCGGCGGTGACGGCCGGGTTGAGCGCGCGCTCCGGACGGCCGCCGACCGCGGCGCAGGTGGCCAGGCAGAGCGCGGCCCGCAGCCCCTTGCCGGGGCGGGCCGGGTAGTCGGCGGCCAACTCGTAGAGGTAGGGCGGGCTCTGTTCGGGGATGTGGCGCAGCAGCGCCGCCACCGTCCGCTCGCCGTACCGGGCGAGCACCCGTTCGACCAGCCGCGCCCGGTCGGCGAGCGGTGGTGCCGCGGCCGTCACCCCCGGTGGCCTTCGGCCCCGCCGGGGTGCTGCCCCGGTCGCGGCTGCGGGCCGTGCTCCTGCTGCGGCTCCGCCGCCCGCCCGTTCGCCCGCTCGGGGAACTCCGTCGTCAGGGCGGTCAGTTTGAGCAGCAGGTCGAGGGCGTCGTGGGCGTTGGCGGTGAGCCGCCGGGTGTGCGCGGCCGCCGCGGCGGCGGTGTTGCCCGCGAGCCGGGCGCCGACGGCGTCGATCAGCTGGTGGGTGTGCTCGGAGACCTGCTGCACCAGCCGCCCGAACTCCTCGGGGTCGAGCCGGGGTTCGCCGCTGAGCCGGTCGTCGGCCGTCGTCGCGTCGGTCCGCCCGGCGGCGAGCTCGTGCTCCAGCACGGCGGCCGCCTCGACGACCGCCCGCGAGCCCTGCTCGCCCACCTCGCTGAACCGACCGGCGTCGGGCATGGCTGACCTCCGTGTTCGTACCCCGGGCGGACCGGGGCGGGCCGGGCGGTGCGCCGACCCGGTCGCCGATGGTACACGGCTGTGCGCGGAGCGTGGCGGACGCCGTTCGGGTGTCGCCGGCCTGCGGGGCGTGCCGCGCGGCGGGGTGCTCCCGGTCGCGGTCGGTGTGCCGCGGCGCCCGCGCCGGCCGCCCGCCGGTGTCGCGTCTGCGCAGGTCGGCGCCGCTTCTTTGCCGGCCGCCGGACCGGCGAGTCGGCCCGCGCTCGCCGACCGGTCACTGGTAGTAGTTGCGTGGTTGCGCTACGGGCTCCCACGGTGGGGGCCCGGCCGGCCGACTCGACAGGTGCGCGCCGCTGCCGCCGTGCTGCTCGCCGCGGTGCCCGGGTGCTGGAACAAGGAGCGGTCATGGGTGGCAGGCAGCGCCCGCCGAGGGCGCGGAGCCCTCGGCCGGGCAAGGGGACCGGCGCGGCGGGTGCCCCGGTGGACACCCGGGTGGAGATCGCCCGGCTGGAGGGCTACCTGGCCTGGGAGGCCGAGGTGTCGGCGGCCGAGCGGGACGCCCGGGCCTTCGTCGGACAGTTCCCCTGGCTCTCGCCCGGCGACCGGGAGAGTCTCGAACGGGCCTACACCGCCGACCGGTTGCGCTACGCGGAGGACGTCGTGGACCGCGCCGTGGAACGGTGCCGGCAGCTGGCGGCCCGTTACCGCAGCGAGTGCCGCCGGATCTGCACCCGCTGGGCGGCCGTCTGCCTGGGGGTGACGCTCGCCGTGGCGCTGCTCGCGGTGGTGCCCGCCGTCCTGCGGGTCTGAACCCGACCCGGGCGGGCGCACCGGGGCGGGGGCTCAAGCATCGGGGGGCAGCCGCGGGACGGGCAGCCGCAGGGCTGGTCGGGCGCGGGGTTGCCCGGCCGCGGGGCATCGCGAAGGGCCCGCCGCACCGGGGAGGTGCGGCGGGCCCCTGTCGCGCGGGCGGCGCCTGTGGGTCAGTGGTGGCCGTGGCCGCTGGCGATCTCCTGGTGCTCCTCGGCGGTGGGCTTGGCGATCTGGCTGCCCTCGCCGTAGAAGCCCCGGGAGAACTTGGCCCGGGCGCGCGCGAGCAGTCCGGCCTTGCGGACCACCCCGTTCTCGTCCACCTCGGCCGGCAGCACGACCGGCTGCGGCTGGTCGTGCGAGGTGAGCGTGTACAGCCGCTCCTGCGGCAGCGGGGCGTGCACCTCGATGTACTCGCCGTGCTGCAGCCGGTTGATGACACCGGTCTCGCGGCCGTGCAGCACCTTCTCCTTGTCGCGCCGCTGGAGGCCCAGGCACCACCGCTTGGTGATCACGAAGGTCACGACCGGTGCGACGAAGAACCCGATCCGGCAGGCATTGGTGATCGCGTTGATCGACAGGTGGAAGTGGGTGGCGAGCAGGTCGTTGCCGCCACCGGCGAGCAGGACCAGGTAGAGGCTGATCCAGGCCGCGCCGAAGGCCGTGCGGACGGGCGCGTTGCGCGGCCGGTCGGCCATGTGGTGCTCGCGCCTGTCGCCCGTGATCCAGGCCTCCAGGAACGGGTAGCTCCAGATGGCCACCAGCACCAACGGGAAGATCATCAGCGGGACGAAGACGCCCAGGTTCAGGGTGTGGCCCCAGAGGCCGATCTCCCAGCCCGGCATGATGCGGATCAGGCCCTCGGAGTACCCCATGTACCAGTCGGGCTGGGCGTCCGTGGACACCTGGTCCGGCCGGTACGGGCCGTACGCCCAGATCGGGTTGACCGTGGCGACCGCCGACATCGCCGCGATGATGCCGAACACCAGGAAGAAGAACCCGCCCGCCTTCGCCATGTAGACCGGCATCAGCGGCATGCCGACCACGTTCTGCTCGGTCCGGCCGGGCCCGGCGAACTGGGTGTGCTTGTGGTAGAAGACCAGGATCAGGTGGGCCACCAGCAGGCCCATCATGATCCCCGGGATCAGCAGGATGTGCACGGTGAACAGCCGGGGCACGATGTCGATGCCGGGGAACTGGCTGCCGAAGAGGAAGAACATCAGGTACGTGCCGACGATCGGCACGGCGAGGATCGCGCCCTCCATGAACCGGATGCCCGTGCCGGAGAGCAGGTCGTCGGGCAGCGAGTAGCCCATGAACCCGTCGAACATGCCGAGGATCAGCAGGCCAGCGCCGAACAGCCAGTTGATCTCGCGCGGCTTGCGGAACGCCCCGGTGAAGAACACCCGCATCATGTGCACGAACATGGCGGCGACGAACACGATCGCCGCCCAGTGGTGGATCTGCCGGATCAGCAGGCCGCCCCGCCTGTCGAAGCTGATGTCGAGCGTCGAGGCGTAGGCCTCGGACATCGGGACGCCCCGGAGCGGGAGGTACCTCCCCTCGTAGATCACCTCGCCCATGGAGGGCTTGAAGAAGAGGGTCAGCCAGACACCCGTCACGATGATGATGATGAAGGTGTACAGGCAGATCTCGCCCAGCATGAAGGACCAGTGGTCCGGGAAGATCTTGCGGAGGTTGGCCTTGGACAGGGCGTAGATGCCGAGCCGGCCGTCGGTCCAGTCGGCGAGGGCCTCGGCCTTGTTCGCGGGCGCCGCCCGCGTGCTGGTGACCGGTCCCGGGCCCGACTGCTGCGGGGCGCTCACGACGGGCTCCCCGGCGTCCGCTGCGTACCGGCCGGGGAGCCCGCCTGCGGGACTGCCGGCCGGCGGATTGATGTGATCATGGGACCTCTCGATACGGGGCCGCCGGGTACGCCGGCGCGCGGATCCGCCGACCCGCTGGCCCCGTTGCTCAAAGTGATGGAGCGCTTACTCTGTCATGCTGTCGGCAGGGGGCCGCCTGTGCACGTCCATCGGCCCGTCCGGCCGCTCGTGTCGGCCCGTCCGGGGGTTCACCGCGCCGTTCGGCCGCGGGTGGGAGCCCGCGTGGTGCGCCCGGGTGCTGTTCGACGGGCGCCGAACCGTTTCGGCGCGCGCCGTGCACGGGGACGGCGCACCTTCGGGCCTACGCTGCGCCAATGGTGGATCACCGTGAACTCTTCGAGGACGTGACCGCGACCCTGGCCCGCGCGGGGTTCGACACCGGGCAGGGGCCGTCAGGCCTGCGGATCGGACATCGGCCGCAAGGGGTGGTGGTCGGCTGGACGCCGGTTGACCGGGCCGGGCCGGACGGCGCGGAGGACGTCGGGCCGCCGCCCGCCGAGGGCGTCCGGGCGGCGGTGAGCGGGGCGGTCGCCCTGGTGCTGCGGGAGTCGGGCTACCGGGTGACCGAGACCGGGACCGACGCCGTGCTGGTCACGGCCGGGCCGCCCCCGGCCGAGGAAGAGCCCGGGGCTGGAGGTGGGGCCGGGGGTGGGGCCGGGGCCGACCCGGAGCCGGCCGCCGTCCCCGAGCAGTGGTGGGGCTGAGGCCGGTCGTCAGACTCCCCGCGTCCGCCCGGCGGGCGGATCGACGCAGCCGTGCAGGTCGTGGTCGTGACCGTTGTGGAGGCGCAGCTGGTGCACGGGGAGGATCAGCCAGCAGGCGGCGAACCAGAGCATCACGCCGGCGGCGACCCCGGCCGCCGTGACGGAGTCGGTCGCCACCCGGAGCAGGAGCAGCAGCGCCGAGCCGACGGTCAGCGACAGCAGCACCAGACCGGCCGCGACCAGGCGGGCGACGCCGTCCACCAGCTGCGGCTTCAGCCGGCGGCCGGCCAGCACCCGGTGGTAGGAGACCGGCGCGGTGAGCGCGCCGGTGGCCAGCGCGCCGAGCACCACGGTCATCACGTACAGGCCGCGGTCGAAGGCGCCGAGTTCGGCGAAGCGCGGCATGAAGACGACGCTCAGCAGGAAGCCGAAGAGGATCTGCGAGCCGGTCTGCGCGACCCGGACCTCCTGGAGCATCTCGCTCCAGCGCCGGTCGGCGCGCTCCTCGGGCGACTCGCGCCGGCCGACCCGGGGCGGCTCGGTGGCGGCGGGGCGGCTGGTCTCCGGAGCTGTCATCGTGATCGCCTCCGTCGCCTCTGTCGCCTCGATCGGCAGGCCGCCGCTGCGGGCTCCCGTCCGGATCACGCGTGTATCCGGACCCCACGGGGGCAAACGCCGGGGCATGGACGATGCCGAGGTCACATCGGCGTGCCCGGCCGGGGCCGGTTACGTGCCGTGGCGCCCGGCCGTCCGGGCGGTGCGACCGTGTGCGCGGCATCATGGTGGGGACGGCGCCCCGCCGTCACCGGACCGGGAGCCTGGAATGGAACGGGCAGGAGCACACAGGGGCGGGGACGACGGCCTGGGACGGCTGCTGATCTCGGCGCACCGGATCGGGGACGTCCGAGTGGTCGCGGTGGCGGGGGAACTGGACCACGACACCGCGGACGGACTGCGGTCCGCGCTGGCCGCGCCGGCCGGCGGCGGGACGGGCCGGATCCTGGTGGACCTGAGCGAGCTGCGGTTCTGCGACTCCACCGGGCTCAACCTGCTGCTGCGGGCCCGGCTGGACGCCGAGGCGGCCGGGCTGCGCCTGGAACTGGCCGGCCCGCGCTCGGCGGTCGCCCGGCTGTTCGAGGTGACGGGGGCCGACACCGTGCTGCGGATCCACCCGAGTGTCGAGGCCGCGCTGGTGGCCGGCCCGCCGACCGGCGGTACGGCGTCCGGCGACGCCGATCCCGGCGGTGCCGTTTCCGGCGATGCCGCGGAATGAGAGGCGACGCCATGACCGCGCCCGGTGAACGCCCACCTCCCGGTGGTGCAGCGGCACCGGCCGAGACGCGGCGGCTGGCCCTCTCCGGGACGGAGGGCGCCGTGCTGCGCTGCCGGGACTTCAGCCGGCGGGCGCTGCTGGACTGGCACTGGCTGCCGGCCCTGGACCCGGAACAGCAGGCCGTCGCCGAGGACGTCCTGCTGATGGTCTCCGAACTGGTCACCAACGCCTGCCTGCACGCCCCCGGCGGGCCGCGGGAGCTGCTGCTGGACTGGGACGCCCGCCGGCTCCGGGTGGAGGTGCGGGACGACAGCCCGGTCCAGCCGCGGCTCATGCCGCACGCCGACCCGGGCCGGCCGGGCGGGCACGGTCTGCGGGTGGTCGACCGGCTGTCCCGGGCGTGGGGGTCGCTGCCGGAAGGGGTGGGCAAGTCGGTCTGGCTGGAGGTGCCCTCCCCGCTGGCCGGCCCCCCGCACTGGGACCACCACTACCGGCGGTCGGCCGGCTGAGCGGCGCTGAGCGGCATGGCCGATCTCGCCGCCCACGGAGGGGCTCAGCGCACGGCCGGGTCCGGTTCCGGCGGGGGTGCCGGATCCGGGTCCGGGAAGGGCGGCCGGGGCGGGGGCACCGGGTCGGGCTCCTCGCCCGGTCGCGGCCCCGGATGGGGGTGCGGGAACGGCTCGGTGTCGGGGTCGGGGGGAATCGGTACGGTCATCGCCCTGCCGCGGTCCGGTGCGCCCTGTCCGGCGTCCTCGTGGATGGGCGCGTACCGGATGCGCGCGGGGCGGATCCGCGCGTCCCGGCGCTCCCGCTCGGGGCTCGATGCTCGGGGCATGACGCCGCCTCCTCTCGCTCACGGCCGCGCGCCTACCCGGCCACCGCGGGGTCAATCGGCGCGGTCCGGACGCCCGGCGCCGACGTTTCCGGCCGGGCGGAGTGGACATCCGCACTGCGGGGGCGCCGCCACGGCGTGGCCCGGCACGAGGAGCCTGCCCGGGGCGCCCCCGCCCACCGCGCCGGGCGAACCGACCGGCCTATCGTGGAAGGCACGGCAGACGCGGGTGCAAGGAGACGATCCCGATGAACCGTCGCACGCCGAAGAACCCCGAACCGGACGTCGAGCCCGGCGGTCTGTCCGTCTCCACCCGTGCCTGGGCCGGCGGCACCGTCCTCACCCTGCGCGGCGAACTCGACCTCGACACCGTCGAGCTCGTCCACACCGCCCTCGACGAGGCGCTGCGCACGCCCGGCACGACCGTGGTGATCGACTGCGCGGACCTGGAGTTCTGCGACTCCACCGGCCTGAACGCGCTGCTGCGCGCCCGGGGCGTCGCCGACGGCGGCGGCAGCCGGATCGAACTCGTCAACCCCCGGCCGCTGGTGCTGCGGATGCTCGAACTCACCGGGGCCACGGACGCCTTCCGGATCCGCTCCGAGCTGCCCGCCTGACCGCGCCGGCCGGCCTGACCGCGCCGGCCCGGGCGCCCCGGGGACCGCGGCCGTCGGGCCGGACCGCCCCGTCTGTCACCGTGCCCGATCCGGTGGCACAGTGGAAGCCGGGGCGGCGGTCGCCGCCCTTCGCGGCCGGGGTCGTCCGAACGCTCTCCCCGGCCGTGCGGCCGATCCGGAGGCGGGACCAGTGGACGACCTTCCGGCGACACCTCCGTCCTCCGCCACCCCGCAGCCGCCTCCGGGCCCGTCGGTGCAGCTGGCGAAGCAGGGGCTGCGACGGCTGCTGGCGGGGCTCACGGCGGTGCGCGACGGCGACTTCGGCACCCGGCTGGCGCTCGACCAGCCCGGCCTGCTCGGTGAGATCGCCACGGTGTTCAACGGCATGGCCGACCAGCTGTCCCGGGTGACCTCCGAGGTGATCCGGGTGGCGCGGGAGGTCGGCGCCGACGGGCGGCTCGGCGGTCAGGCGCAGGTCCAGGAGGCCTCCGGGACGTGGCTCGACCTCACCGACTCGGTCAACGCCATGGCGGGCAACCTGACCTGGCAGGTGCGCAACATCGCCCAGGTCACCACGGCGGTGGCCCGCGGCGACCTCACCCAGAAGATCGAGGTCGACGCGCGCGGCGAGATCCTGGAGCTGAAGAACACCGTCAACACGATGGTCGACCAGCTGTCCTCGTTCGCGGACGAGGTGACCCGGGTGGCCCGGGAGGCGGGCACGGAGGGCCGGCTCGGCGGCCAGGCGCAGGTCCCCGGAGTGGCCGGGACGTGGCGGGACCTCACCGACTCGGTCAACTCCATGGCGGGCAACCTCACGAGTCAGGTCCGGGCGATCGCCCAGGTGGCCACCGCGGTCGCGGAGGGCGACCTCACTCAGAAGGTCTCGGTCGACGCGCGCGGCGAGATCCTGGAGCTGAAGAACACCATCAACACCATGGTCGACCAGCTGTCCTCGTTCGCGGACGAGGTGACCCGGGTGGCCCGGGAGGTCGGCACCGAGGGCCGGCTCGGTGGCCAGGCGGACGTCCGGGACGTCTCGGGGACGTGGCGCGACCTCACCGAGTCGGTCAACGTCATGGCGGACAACCTCACCGCGCAGGTGCGGTCGATCGCCGAGGTGACCACGGCCGTCGCCGGCGGCGACCTCACCCAGAAGATCCGGGTGGACGCGCGCGGCGAGATCCTGGAACTCAAGGAGACCATCAACACGATGGTCGACCAGCTGTCCGCCTTCGCGGACGAGGTGACCCGGGTGGCCAGGGAGGTCGGCACGGCCGGCAACCTCGGCGGCCAGGCCACCGTCCGGGGCGTCTCCGGCACCTGGAAGGACCTCACCGACAACGTCAACGTGATGGCCTCCAACCTGACCGGTCAGGTCCGCTCGATGTCCGAGGTGGCCACCGCCGTCGCCCGCGGCGACCTCTCGCGGAAGATCACCGTCGAGGCGAAGGGCGAGGTGGCCGCGCTCGCCGACGCGATCAACACCATGGTGGACACCCTCTCGGTGTTCGCGGACGAGGTGACCCGGGTGGCCCGGGAGGTCGGCACCGAGGGCATCCTCGGCGGCCAGGCCCGGGTGCCGAACGTCGCCGGGACGTGGAAGGACCTCACCGAGAACGTCAACTCGATGGCGACCAACCTCACCAACCAGGTCCGCAACATCGCCCAGGTCACCACCGCCGTCGCCAACGGCGACCTCACCCGCAAGATCGACGTGGACGCGCGGGGCGAGATCCTGGCGCTCAAGACCACCATCAACACGATGGTCGACACGCTGTCCGCGTTCGCCGCCGAGGTGACCCGGGTGGCCCGGGAGGTCGGCAGCGAGGGCCGGCTCGGCGGGCAGGCCGAGGTCGAGGGCGTCTCCGGCACCTGGAAGCGGCTCACCGAGAACGTCAACGGCCTGGCCGGCAACCTCACCCGGCAGGTCCGCGCGATCGCCGAGGTGACCAGTGCCGTCGCTGCCGGGGACCTCACCCGCTCGATCACCGTCGACGCCTCCGGCGAGGTCGCCGACCTCAAGGACAACATCAACGCGATGGTCGGCTCGCTGCGCGAGACCACCCGCACCAACCAGGAACAGGACTGGCTGAAGACCAACCTGGCCCGGTTCTCCGGCGCCATCCAGGGCCGCCGCGACATCCGGGCCGTCGCCGAGATGATCACCGACGAGCTGACGCCGCTGGTCGGCGCGCAGCTCGGCGCGTTCTACCTCGCCGAGGAGACCGGGGCCGGCACCGAACTCGTCCTGATCAGCCGCTACGGCCAGCCGGTCGGCGCCGGACCGCAGCGGCTGCGACCCGGCGAGTCCCTGGTCGGACAGGCCGCCCGCAGCCGCCGGAACGTCAGCGTCGACGACCTGCCGCCCGGCTACGCCACCATCACCTCCGGCACCGGCGCCGCCGACGCCCGCTCCCTCGTGGTGCTGCCGATCGCCCTGGAGGAATGGCTGATCGGCGTCATGGAGTTCGCGTCCGTGCACCCGTTCAGCCAGGTCCACCGGGACTTCCTGGCGCAGTTCGCCGAGGCCTGCGGCGTCAACATCGGCACCCTGCTGGCCAACGCCCGCACCGACGAACTGCTCGGCGAGTCCCAGCGGCTCACCGCCGAACTCCAGGCCCGCTCGGAGGAGTTGCAGAAGGGCCAGGAGGAGTTGCAGCGCTCCAACGCGGAGCTGGAGGAGAAGGCCGCGCTGCTGGCCGAACGCAACCGCGACATCGAGGCCAAGAACCTGGAGATCGAACAGGCCCGCCAGGAGCTGGAGGAGCGCGCCCGGCAGCTCTCGCTCACCTCGATGTACAAGTCCGAGTTCCTGGCCAACATGAGCCACGAGCTGCGCACCCCGCTCAACAGCCTGCTCATCCTCGCCCAGTTGCTCGCCCAGAACCCGACCGGCAACCTGACGCCCAAACAGGTCGAGTACGCCGGCGTGATCCACTCGGCCGGCTCCGACCTGCTCCAGCTGATCAACGACATCCTCGACCTCTCCAAGGTCGAGGCCGGGAAGATGGAGCTCAGCCCCGAACCCTTCGCCGTCCGCGAGCTGCTGGAGTACGTCGACTCCGCCTTCCGGCCGCTCGCCGACCAGAAGGACCTCGCCTTCACCGTCACCCTGGACCAGTCCGTCCCCGCCGAACTCCTCACCGACCAGGCGAGGTTGCGCCAGGTGCTGCGCAACCTGCTGTCCAACGCGATCAAGTTCACCGACACCGGGCAGGTCGAGCTGCGGATCGAACGCGCCACCGGTGACGACCTCCCCGCCGAACTCGGCCAGGCCGGGGCGGCGGTGGTGTTCCGGGTGGAGGACACCGGCATCGGCATCGACCCCGCCCACGTGGACACCATCTTCGGCGCCTTCCAGCAGGCCGACGGCACCACCAGCCGCCGCTACGGCGGCACCGGCCTCGGTCTGTCGATCAGCCGCGAGCTCGCCCGGCTGCTCGGCGGCACCATCACCATCAGCTCCAGCATCGGCGAGGGCAGCTGCTTCAGCCTCTACCTGCCGCTCGCCGAGCCCCGGACCGAGGTCCGGACCGAGCCGGCGGCGGGTGACGAGCGCCCCGGCCGACCCGCCGAGGAGCCCGGCGGGTCCCGGGTGCTGGTGGTCGAGGCCGATCCGCCCGGGCTGCTCACCCTGCTCGCCGTCGGCGCCGCGGACGCGGCCACCGAAGGCGCCCCGGCCGGGACGCCCGCCCGGACCCCGCCCCGGATCCGCAGCGCCGGTACCCGGGCCGAACTGCGCGCCGCCCTCGCGGAGGGCCCCTACCGCTGCGTGGTGCTCGACCTCGGCCGCTCCGCCGACCTCGCCCCCGCCGTGCTGGCCGGCCTCGAGGAACGCGACGAGGAGACCCTCGTCCTCGGCTACCGCGGCGACGGCGGCACCGCCGCAGGCCTGTCCGCACCGGCCGAACACGGCCCCGGCGGCATCGAACTCGTCACCGGCCTGGACGAGTTGCGCGAACGGCTGATCCGCTGCTTCGGTGGCCACCGGCCCGCGCCCCCCGTACCCGCCACCGCCGGGCGGCTCCCCGACGAACCGCTGGCCGGCCGGACCGTGCTGATCGTGGACGACGACGTGCGCAACGTCTTCGCCCTCACCTCCGCCCTGGAGGAACGCGGCCTGACCGTCCTGCACGCCGCCGACGGCCGCGCCGGGCTCGACCTGCTGCGCGCCCACCCGGAGGCGGCGCTGGTGCTGATGGACGTGATGATGCCCGGGCTCGACGGCTACGCGGCGATCGGTGAGATCCGCGCCGACGAGCGGCTGGCCCGCATCCCGGTCATCGCCGTCACCGCCAAGGCGATGCCCGGCGACCGGGCGAAGAGCCTGGCCGCCGGCGCCGACGACCACGTCAGCAAGCCGGTCGACACGCTCGCGCTGCTCGACCTCATGCGGCAGCTGCTGCTGGGGGCGTCATGACCGGGACGGACGGCCCGGGACGGGGAGGCCCCGGGCCGGGCGGGCGGGGGCCGGACGGCACCGGCGCGGGCGGCGCCGGGCCCGGCGGCGCGGAGGAGCGCGTCGCCCTGGCGCTGGCCGCCACCGTCCGCCGGCTGCAGCGCGGGCTCGACCGGCTCCGCACCGAGGAACGCGAGCGGGCCGCCGTGGACGTCGCCACCGGCATCCTCGCCGAGCGGCTGCGCTGCACCCCCGCCGAGGCCGCCGTGCGCCTCGCCCGGCTCGCCCGCGAGGCCGGGCAGCCGGCCGCGGTGCTCGCCGCCGACATCGCCGGCGTCCCCGGCCCCGCGGACGGTCCGCCCGCCGCCGAGCCCCCGTCCGCCGGCCGTCCGCCGGCCGCGCCGCCCGGCCCGGCCCTGGCCGCCACCCCCGACCTCGCGCACGCCGCCGCCGCGGTGCTCGACCAGACCGCCCGGCCGCTCGGCGTCCACGCCGTCGCCGTCTGGCAGCGGCTGCCCGGCGGAGTCCTCGCGCTGGCCGCCCACGCCGGGCTCACCGCCGCCGACGCCCAGGCCTGGGACCGGGTGCCGCCCGGCGTCGGCACCCCGGCCGAACTCGCCGTCCGCACCGGCCGCGAGCTCTGGCCGGACGACCCGGCGATGCCGACCGCGGCGGGGCCGCTCCCCGCCGGGGCCGACCGGGCCGTCCTCCCGCTGGTCGACCGCGGCCGCTGCCGCGGAGCCCTCGAACTGCGCTGGCCCGGACCGGCACCCCCGCTCACCCGACCGCTGCGCCGCCAGCTCCACGCGCTCGCCGACCTCTGCGCGGGCCTGCTCGACGCGCCGGACCGCACCGGCCCGCCGGGCCCGGCGGGCCTGCCGGAGCGGGAGGGCCCGCCGGAGCAGGAAGGCGCGACGCTGGAGGGGCTGCTCACCCCGGCGCTGCTGCTCGAAGCGGTCCTGCGCGACGACGAGGTCGCCGACTTCCGGATCGTCCGGGTCAACGACCACTTCCGCGACCCGCTCGGCCGGCCCCGGACCGTCGTGGAGGGCGCCTCACTGCTGGAGACCTACCCGGCCGCCTGCGCCACCGGCCTGTTCGACCGGCTGGTCCACGCCCACCGCAGCGGCGAACCCCGGCCCGCGGAGCGCGTGCACCTGGTCTTCCAGAGCGGTGACACCCCGCTGCCCGCCACCGTCCGGCTCGCCGTGGCCCCGCTCGGCCGGCGCCTGCTGGTCAGCTGGCAGCTGGAGACCGAGCGCACCGGCGAGGGCGACCAGGCCGCGCTGCTCCGCCAGGCCCAGCGGCTCGCCCGGGTCTGCGGGTTCCAGGAGTGGACGGCGGACGGCCGGGTCCTCTGGAACGACGGCCTGGTCGACCTGTACGGGTTGCCCGCCGACGCCGCCCCCGTCCCGCTCGCCCGGCTCGCCCGCCACGCCCACCCGGACGACGAACCCGCCATCCGGCGGCTGCTCGACACCGTCCAGCGGCGGCACCGGACCTCCTCCGCCGTCTTCCGGCTGGTCCGCCCGGACGGCACGCAGCGCTACACCCGGATCGTCGCCGAGCCCCTGCTGGACGAGGACGGCCGGCTGACCGGCGTCCGCGGCGCGTACTACGACGTCTCCTCGCAGCACTGGACGGAGGTCGCGCTCGGCGCCACCCGGGAGCGGCTGGCCGACAGCGAGCAGGAGGCGGCCGAACGCGAGCGGCTGGCGCTCCGGCTCCAGCAGGCGATCCTGCCGCCCGAGCCGCCCCCGCTCGACGCCACCGGCCTGCACGCCGCCGTCCGCTACCGCCCGGCGGCCAAACGCGACCGGGTCGGCGGCGACTGGTACGACGTCCTGGCGCTGCCCGACAAGCGGGTGCTGCTGGCCGTCGGCGACGTCGCCGGGCACGGCGTCGGCGCGGCGACCGGCATGGTCGCGCTCCGGCACGCGCTGCGCGGTCTCGCGATGACCGGCGCCGGACCCGGACGCCTGCTGGAATGGGCGAACGGCATCGCGCTGCGCGAACCGGGCCAGGTGACCGCCACCGTCGTCTGCGCGCTGTTCGACCCGGCCGCCGACGAGATCCGCTGGGCCCGGGCCGGCCACCTGCCCCCGATCCGGCTCGGCGCGGGCGGCGCCGAGGTCCTGCCGCTGCCGCACGGCGTACTGCTCGGCGCCCTGGAGGACGCGCAGTACGAGGAGCACACCACCCGGCTGGCACCCGGGGAGGTGCTGCTGCTCTACACCGACGGCCTGGTGGAGCGGCGGGACCGCCCGGTCGAGGAGTCGGTGGACCAGCTGATCCACGCCGCCGGTGCCCCCGGCGCCGACCTGGAGCAGTACCTCGACCGGCTGCTGGAGTTCAGCCCGGCCGACACCGAGGACGACACCTGTCTGATCGCCGTGCGGGCCGCGTAGGCGGCTGGGCGGATCGGGGCGGTGCCGGCCGGGCGGTGCCGGTCCTCGGGCGGTCGGGGTCCCGGGCCGGTCCTCGGGGGTGCAGGTGTTCGGGCCCGTCCGCGTTAGGCCGGGGCCGGTCCGGGTAGGCGCGGCGCGACCGGGGGTGGACGGACCCTGAAAGGACGCGCGCCATGCTGCTCCTCGGACTACTGCTGATGGCCGCGAGCGGGGCCTTCGTCGGCCTGCTGATCGCGGACAACCTCTCCGGCGGGCCGGAGTACCAGGTGACCGTCCTCGGCAACGACCTCGTGACGCTGAACAGCCTGGCGATCTTCCTCTCCGGTGTCGCCCTCGCCCTGATCTTCTGCCTCGGCCTGGCGCTGGCCGGCCTCGCCCGCCGGGCCCGCCGCCCGGTGCGGCCCGGCGCGGACCTTCCCGCCGGGCAGGCGCGGTACGAGCGGCCCGGGCCGGTGACCGACGAGCGGGCGGTCGGCCCGGCCGAGCCGTACGGGCGCGCCGAACCGGCCGAACGTCCCGCCGAGCCCGTCCCGCCCGCCCGAGCGGTCGGCCGGGACGCCGCCCCGGCCGGCCAGGCGCCGACCGCTGCTCGGGCGCGCCCCGAGGAGCCGGCCGCCGCCGGACAGGGAGGCCAGGAGGACGTGGCCCAGGCGCCTGAACGTCCCCGCGGGCGGATCCGGCAGCTCTTCGACCACTGAGCGGCTCCGGCTCCACGTCCGACGCCCGACCGCGCGGTCGGGACCGGGCGGACAGCACGCCCCACGGTCGGGGCGCGACGGCACGCCCCCGCGGACGAGGGGGAGGCGAGAGGAGATGCGGTATGACGGGCCGCCGGCGGCCAGCGCTCCGGGCCAGGTGCGGCTGCGGGCCCGCAGCCGCACCACGGGCGTGCCGGCTCTCGCTCTCGGCCCGGCCCGGGGTCGTCGCCGAGTGCCGCGCCTTCACCCGGGCGGTCCTCGCCGACGACGTGCCCGGCGGAGCCGTGGACGACGCCGTCCTGCTGGTCTCGGAGCTGGTCACCAACGCCTGTCGCTACTCGGCGGAGGCGGGCTCCCTGCTCCTGGTCCGCGGCCCGGGCGTGTTGCGGGTCGAGGTCAGCGACAGCAGCCCGCTGCCGCCGACGCCGCACCGGCCGCACCACCCCGACCGGCCCGGCGGCCTGGGCCTCCACCTGGTGGACCGGCTCGCCCGGTGCTGGGGATGGCGGCGGCAGGGGCCGGGCAAGGTGGTCTGGTTCGAGCTGCCGATGTAGCGCCGGCGATGCGGCGTCCGCCCGTGTGGGGCGGGCCCGGCCGGGTAGGCGCCCGGCGGAGCCGCCGAGTACCGCGGACCGTCCGGGTGCCACGGATCCACCGAGTCCTGGGGAGGCCGTCATGCAACTCGCCTTTCTCGCTCCGCTCCTCGACCGGCCCGGCCCCTGGGCGTCCGTCTTCCTCGACACCTCGCACAGCACGGAGGACGCCACCCAGCGCCAGGACCTGCTCGACCGGACCGCCGTGCGCCGGCTCGCCGCACTGGGCGCCGACGACCGGACCTGCGCGGCCGTGCGGGACCACCTCGCCGCCGAGCCGGCCTCCGCGGCCCCGCCCGGGCGGGCCCTGTTCGCGACGGACGGCGAGGTGGTGCTGGACGTCCCGCTGAGCGGCTCCCCGCCCGACGTGGAGGCGTCCTGGTCGGCCCTGCCGCACACCTCGCGCCTGCTGGGCCTGCTCGACGACCTCGCCATCGCGTGCCTGGTCGCCTTCATCGACCGCACCGGCGCCGACCTGGAGGTCCGCGAACTCGGCCGGTCCGACCGGCTCGGCTCCGTCGCCGGCCCGCAGTGGCAGGGGCGCGGCCCGCACCGCGCGCCGCCCGCCGACCGGTACGAGTGGCACTACCAGCACCGGCGCGAGGACGGCTGGGAACGCACCGCCGAGCTGATCGCCGACGAGATCGCCCGCCGCTGGCCGGAGAGCGGCGCCCGGCTGCTCGTCCTGACCGGCGACGCCCGCGAGCGCCGGGCCGTCCACGACCGGCTGCCGCAACAACTGCGCGCGGAGGCGGTCGAGGTGGACGGCGGCGGCCGCGCGGGCGGCATCGCGGCCGAGGCGTTCGACCGGCAGCTCGCCAGGGCCTGGCAGGAACACCGGCAGCGCCGGCTCGACACCGCGCTGGCGGACTTCCGGGCCGGCCTCGGACGCCCGGGCGAGCACACCACCGACGGCGGCGGCACCGAGGCGGCGCCCGGCGCGGCGGCCCAGGGCGTGCCCGCCGTGGTCGCCGCGGCCCGGCAGCACCGGGTCGCGACCCTGCTGATCCAGCAGGGCGCGGCGGACGCCGAACGCCAGGTGTGGGTGGGCCCGGAGCCCGAGCACGTCGCCGTCCAGCGCGGGGAGGTGCGCACCATGGGCGCCGACGGGGTGGAGCCCGCCCCGGCGGCGGACGCGCTGCTGCGCTGCGCCGCGGCGACCGGGGCCGAGGCGCTGCTCGTCCCCGCCGGGGTGTCCGGCCCGGCGGGCGGTGTGGGCGCGGTGCTGCGCTGGCAGCCCTGACGGCCCGACTGCTTCGCAGCGGCACGGCCCGGGGCCCCGTGGCCGGTCTGCCCCGGATGACAACTGGTCTGCCCCGGATGACAACTGTCACGGCACGAAGGTGTGCTGACACACTGCCGGGGGTGCCGGTCGCTGCCCTAGAGTTGGGGACATGATCAAGGACAACGCACAGGGCAACGCACGGGACAACGACAGAACCGACGTCCGGGTGAGCATCATCGGCGGCCACAAGCTGGCCGGGGCGACGATCCACGAGCGGACGGTGACCGCCTCGCTGATCGGTGGCGCGGACATCGACCTCACCGACGTCGACCTCCCCGACGGCGCCGAGCTGAAGATCACCAAGCTGAGCCTGATAGGCGGCGTCAGCATCACCGTCCGGCCGAACGTCCGCGTGGTGGTCGGCGGCATCCGTCTCGGCGGTGTCAGCGACGACGGCCCGACCGAGCCCGGCGGCCCGACCGTTCGGGTCGACGCCTGGGGTCTGCTCGGCGGCGTGCGGGTGCAGCGGGCCTGAGAAGACGGGGCGCGGGCCCGAGAAAGGCCTGACCCGGGTCCGACGCGGCGCCGAAGCCCAGGTCCGACGCGGGGCCGAAGCCCAGGTCCGACGCGGGGCCGAAGCCCAGGTCCGACGCGGGGCCGAAGCGAGCTTGACGCGGGCCTGGTGCGGTCCTGACGCGGGCTCACGGCGCGGCCGTGGCCTCCGCCGCCGCGCGCAGGGTGTCGAGGAAGGCGGCGGTGGCCGGCGGCACCGAGCGGCCGCGGAGGGTCGCCGTCCGCACCAGGCGGACGGGCGTGTCCTCGGGGTGCAGCGGGACCAGCGCGAGGTCGGGCCGAGCGGCGCGGGCGGCGAGGGAGGGGATGAGCGTCACCCCTAGCCCGGCGGAGACCAGCCCCAGCTTCGCCGTCCACCCGGCCACCGCGTACTCGACGCGCGGACGGAACCCGCTGCGGACGCAGGCGGCCAGCAGGGTGGACTCGGTCTGCCGGCTGGCCGCGATCCAGTCCTCCTCGGCGAGTTCGGCCAGCCGGAGCCGGCGCCGGGCGGCCAGCGGATGGTCCCGGGGCAGGGCCACCAGCACCGGGTCCTCGGCGAGCGGGCAGAGGTCGAACAGCTCGTCGTCGTAGGGGTGTTCGGGGTAGCCGGCGATGACGGCGAGGTCGATCTCGCCGTCCCGCAGCCGGCCGAGCAGGGCTGCCGAGAGCCCCTCGGTGAGCGAGATCGCGACCTGTGGGTGGGCGGCGCGGAAGGCCGCCAGCGCGCCCGGCACCAGTGCCGCGTTGGCGCTGTCGAAGGCGCCGACGCGCAGGCGGCCGAGGCTCAGTCCGGTGACTGCCGCCAGGTCGCGCCGGGTGCCGTCCAGCCGGTCGAGCAGCGCCTCGGCGTGCGGCAGCAGGGCCCGCCCGTGTTCGGTCAGCCGGACGCCGCGGGCCAGCCGGTCGAACAGCTGGGCGCCGAACTCGGCCTCCAGTGTGGAGATCTGACGGGATATCGCCGACTGGGTGTATCCCAGGCGCTCCCCGGCGGCGGTGAACGACCCCAGATGGGCGGCGGTGCGGAAGACTTCGAGCCAAGCCATGTCCATGGTGCATGGCTACCATGCGGGACATTCGTTTGTCGCCTGCCTCGGCCGACCCTAGCGTGGTGGCCATGGAGAAGATCGCATTCCTCGGACTCGGTCGGATGGGGCTGCCGATGGCCCGCCGACTCGCCGCCGCCGGACACCCGTTGACGGTGTGGAACCGTACGCCCGCCAAGGCCGACGGCCTCGACGAGGCGGCCACGCCCGCCGAAGCCGTCCGGGGCGCCGGCCTCGTCATCACCATGCTGGCCGACCCCGCGGCGGTGGAGTCGGTGGCCGCGCGCTTCACGGCGGAGCTGGCGCCGGGCACGCTCTGGATCGACATGTCGTCCATCGGCTCGGCGGCCACCGCCGCCCTGCGTGCCCAACTGCCGGACGGCACCGGCCTGGTGGATGCGCCGGTGCTGGGCAGCGTGGGTCCGGCCGCCACCGGCGGACTGACCGTGCTGGCCGGCGGCCGCACCGAGGACCTCGACCGGGCGCAGCCCGTGCTCGACACCCTCGGCACGGTGGTCCGCTGCGGCGGCCCCGGTTCGGGCGCGGCGCTCAAGCTCGTCGTGATCAGCGCGATGGTCGGCGGGGTCGCGGTGGTCGCCGAGGCGCTCAAGGTGGCCGACTCGCTCGGCCTGCCGGAGGAGCTCACGCTCGGGGTCCTCGCCAAGGGGCCGTTGGGCGGCGTGGTGGCGCGCGCCCGCAGTCTGGACTCGGACTTCCCGGTCCGGCTGGCGGCCAAGGACCTCGCGCTGGCCGGCGGCGGCCCGGTCCTCACCGCCGTCCGCGACCTGCTGCTGGCGCACCCGGACCTCTCCGAGCAGGACCTGGCCCGGGTGGTCGACGCGGTCCGCGGCTGACCCCCGGTTGAACGTCCGCTGCCGCCGGGCCGGCCCGCCCCCTGTGCCGGGCCGGACCGGTGGCAGCGCCGGGTCAGGCCGCCCAGCGGGAGACGGTGAACCTCGTACCGGCGCGCCGCACTTCGGCCGCCCCGGAGCCGCCGAAGTGCGCGGGGATCACCAACTCCCGCTGGTCCGACGCGCGTTCGAGGACGCGCAGCCGGCTGGCGGCGGCCTGCTCCTGGTCCTCGCAGAAGCAGCTGTTGCAGGAGGGGTGCAGGATCTGCACCGGACTGTGCAGCAGGTCGCCGACGAACACGGCGCGTTCGCCGCGCGAGGCGAGCCGCAGCACGGAGGAGCCGGGGGTGTGGCCGGGGGCCGCTTCCAGGGTCAGCGCGTCGTCGATCCGGTGGCCGCCCTCCCACAGCAGCGCCTGCCCGGCGTGCTGGACCGGCAGGACGCTGTCGGCGAACAGGTGGTACCCGTCGCGGCGCGGGTCGGTGGCGGCGGCCAGGCCCGCGTGGTCGGCGGCCGGTAGGAGGTAGACGGCGTTGGGGAAGGCCGGCACCCAGGTGCCGTCCCGGTCGACGGTGTTCCAGCCGACGTGGTCGGCGTGCAGGTGGGTGTTGACCACCACGTCGACCTCCTCCGGCCGGACGCCCGCCTCGGCGAGCCGGGCCGGGAGGTCGCCCTGCCGCCGGTGGAAGTGCGGCGACTCCGGCCGCTCGCGCCCGTTCCCCACGCCGGTGTCGACCAGCACGGTCCGGCCGCCGTACCGGATCACCCAGGTCTGCAGCGCGCCGACGTAGCTGTCGGTGGCCGGGTCCCAGTGGTCGGGCGCCAGCCAGTCCTCGTTCTCCTTCCAGGTGGCGGCCGTCACCCCGGGCACGATGACCGGGGCCGGCGCGAACGGCCCCTGAAACTCCCGGACCCTGATGATCTCGGCGTCGCCGAGCACGATCGGCTCCATGCTGTCCCTCCCGCGAAGTCCTGCGGCGGCGCTCCCGCCCCGCTCCGCCATCGAGCCTAGGGAGCCACCCTGAGCCGCTCAATGCCCGTTCGGCTCAACTGGCTACGTGATCCGCTCACGGCTGCGCCGTGCGGGCTACCATGGCCGCATGGACGTGGTCAGCGACGCGATCGCCGCCGTGCGGATCGGGCGGCCGTCCTCCAACCGGTTGCGGGTGGCGGGCCGGTGGTCCACCCGGCTCCCCGCGTACGACGGGGCCGGGTTCCACGTCGTGCTGGCGGGCGGCTGCTGGCTGCTGCCGGACGGCGGCGCGCCGGTGAGCCTGGGCGCCGGCGACGCGGTGCTGCTGCCGCACGGGACGGGCCATGTGATGGCGAGTGAGCCCTTGGAGCCGGGCGAGGCCGAGCGGGCGGTGCCCATCGACCGGCTGCTCGGCCCGGGCCGGCCGGTGCCGCCACCCGTGGGCCCGCCCACGGGAGCGGCCGAGCGGGGTGGCCCGGTCGCCGAGCTGCTCTGTGGCAAGTACCGGCTGGACCACAGCCGAAGCCACCCGCTGATGCGCGAGCTGCCGGACGTCGTCCATCTGCCGAACCGGGTCGGCGGTCACCCCCACCTGCGGGCGGCCGTCGAGCTGTTGGGCGGAGAGCTGGTCGACGACGGGCCCGGCGCGGCGCTGGCCGTGCCCAGCCTCATCGACCTGCTGCTGGTGTACATGGTGCGCGCCTGGCTGAGTCGGGAGCCTGGCGCCGGTGCGGCCGCCCCCGCGGCGGCCGAGCCCCCGGGGGCGGCGGACGCGGTGTCCGCCGGCGGTCGCTGGCCCGCGGCCCTCGCCGACCCGGTGGTGGCCGCCGCGCTGCGGGCCCTGCACGAGGACCCGGCCCGCGCCTGGAGCGCCGACGGCCTCGCCGCCGCGTCGGGCGTCTCGCGCGCCACCCTGACCAGGCGGTTCACCGCGTTGGTCGGCCGGCCGCCGATGGCGTACCTGGCCTGGTGGCGGATGACCCGGGCCGCGGCCCTGCTCCGGCAGACCGACGATCCGCTGGAGGCCATCGCCCGCCGGGTCGGCTACAGCACGCCCTACGCCCTCTCGCACGCGTTCAGCCGGCTGTTCGGGACCACCCCGGGCCGCTACCGGGCCCGTGGTGCGGACGGGGCGGGCGCCGACTGAGGTGGTCGGTGTGACCCTCCGCGCTCACTGGTCCAACTCTTGAACGCAAGAGCTGTCCACCCCTCTACTTGTCAGAGGAATGTGTGGGCGCTGCGGAGGGTCGGTGATGGCGCGCCCCTGGTTCGACCATCTCAGGTCCGTACCAGGTCAGCGTCGCCCCCTGTGCGATTTCGTCCGTTCTGTCATGTCCTGTCATGGTGGCGTTCGGAGTTTCCTCCAAGTTTCGATCGCGGGTAGGCGTTCATGAAGATAACGAAAAGCCCTCGACTGGCCGCTGCTTGGATTTACTTATTGACGTCATGCGTGACGGCCGGATTAACTCCTCCCACCCCGCCGCAGTGTTGCGGCACCGTCAGGGAGGCACCCCCCACCATGAACGCAATGACGCGCCGCCTCGTCATCGGCACCGCCGCGGTCTCGATGGCCCTGTCCATGGCCGCCTGTGGCAAGGCCGGCGGCGACAAGAAGGACGCCGCCGGCTCCGGTGACACCAAGTCCATCGGTCTGCTGCTCCCGGAGAACGCCTCCTCCACCCGGTACGAGTCCTTCGACCGGCCCTTCATCGAGGCCAAGGTCAAGGCGCTGTGTGCGGACTGCAAGGTGCAGTACAGCAACGCCGAGGGCAGTGCCGCCAAGCAGAAGCAGCAGTTCGACACCCTGATCGCCCAGGGCGTGAAGGTGATCATCCTGGACGCCTTCGACGCCAAGTCCACCCAGTCCTGGGTGAAGGAGGCGGCCGACAAGGGCGTGAAGGTCGTCGCCTACGACCGCCTCGCCACCGGCCCGGTCTCCGCCTACGTCTCGTTCGACAACGAGAAGGTCGGCGAGCTCCAGGGCCAGGCCCTGGTCGAGGCGCTGGGCGCCAAGGCCGCGGACGCCAACATCGTCATGATCAACGGCGACGAGGCCGACCCGAACGCCGCCAAGTTCAAGTCGGGCGCGCACAAGGCGCTGGACGGCAAGGTCAAGAAGGTCGTCTACGAGCAGTCCGGTGAGTGGAAGCCCACCGTGGCCGGCCAGAAGATCGGCGCCGCGATCACCCAGTTCGGCAAGGACGGCTTCCAGGCCGTGTACTCGGCCAACGACGGCATGGCGGGCGCGATCATCACCCAGCTGAAGTCGGCCGGGATCGCCGTGCCGGTCGGCGGCCAGGACGCCGGCCTCGACGCCGTCCAGCGGATCGTGGCGGGCGACCAGTCCTACACCATCTACAAGGCGTACAAGCCGCTCGCCGAGAGCGCCGCCGAACTGGCCGTCAACCTGCTCCAGGGCAAGGACGTCAAGGCCGTCGCGTCGTCCACCATCGACAGCGACACCGACAAGGGCATCCCGGCCAAGCTGCTGGACCCCAAGGTCGTCACCAAGGCGAACATCAACGACACCGTCATCGCCGACGGCCTCTACAAGGCCGCCGACATCTGCACCGCCGACTTCGCCGCCGCCTGCACCGCCGCCGGCATCAAGTAGCACCCCCGCCGGGCGCCGCGGTTCCGGCGCTCCCCACCACCCCCGGGGAGCGCCGGCCCGCCGTGCCCTGCGCGGACCCCCTCCCACCCCACGCACTACCCCGCAGGAGATGGTTCACGTGACAGGCGCACCCGTACTGGCGCTGCGCGAGGTCTCCAAGCGCTTCGGCGCCGTGCAGGCACTCACCGACGTCGACCTCGACGTCCACGCCGGCGAAGTCGTCGCGCTGGTCGGCGACAACGGCGCCGGCAAGTCGACCCTGGTCAAGACGATCGCCGGCGTCCACCCGATCGACGAGGGCACCATCAGCTGGGAGGGCCGCCCCGTGCGGATCGGCCGCCCCCAGGACGCCCAGGCACTCGGCGTCGCCACCGTCTACCAGGACCTCGCGCTCTGCGACAACCTCGACGTCGTCGCCAACCTCTTCCTCGGCCGTGAGCTGCGCCGCCACGGCACGCTGGACGAGGTCGCCATGGAACGGCGTGCCAAGGAACTGCTGGACACCCTGTCGATCCGGATCCCCAGCGTGCGGATCCCGATCGCCGCGCTCTCCGGCGGCCAGCGCCAGGTCGTCGCCATCGCCCGCGCCCTGGTCGGCGACCCGAAGATCGTCATCCTCGACGAGCCGACCGCCGCCCTCGGCGTCGAGCAGACCGCCCAGGTCCTCGACCTGGTCGAGCGGCTGCGCGAGCGGGGCCTCGGCGTGATCCTGATCAGCCACAACATGGCGGACGTCAAGGCGGTCGCCGACACCGTCGCCGTCCTGCGCCTGGGCCGCAACAACGGGACCTTCCCGGTTGCCGGCACCTCGCACGAGGAGATCATCTCCGCCATCACCGGCGCCACCGACAACGCCGTCACCCGGCGCCAGGCACGCATCGCGGAGGAAGCGAAGTGAGCACCAGTCAGACCACCCCCAGCCCGGCCGCCGGCACCCCGGCCGACGCCCCGGCCGCCCCGGCGACCGACCCCCGGCTGCTGGTCCGCCAGGGCGGCGTGGCCGGATACGTGGAGGAGTTCCGCCGCAAGATCAAGAGCGGCGACCTCGGCTCGCTGCCGGTCGTCATCGGCCTGATCCTGATCGCGGTCATCTTCCAGAGCGTCACCGGCCACTTCCTGCAGGCCGACAACCTCACCAACATCACCAAGTGGATCGCCGGACCGGGCCTGATCGCAGTCGGCGTCGTCTTCGTGCTGCTGCTCGGCGAGATCGACCTCTCGCTCGGCTCCATCGCCGGCGTCTGCGCCGCCGTCACCTCCGTCCTGGCCGTGCGCGAAGGCCTCAACGAGGGCCTGGCGATCCTGCTCGCCCTCGCCACCGCCGTCGCCATGGGCGCCCTGCACGGCTTCTTCTTCGCCAAGATCGGCGTGCCCGCCTTCGTCGTCACCCTGGCCGGCATGCTCGCCTGGAGCGGCCTGCAGGACTACGTGCTCGGCAAGCTCGGCACCGTCAACAACATCAACGACGGCGTCGTCGCCAACCTCGACACCTACTTCCTCGGCGACGGCGACATCCTCTTCGCCTGGCTGCTCGCCTTCCTCGCCATCGGCCTCTTCCTGGCCGGACAGCTGCTGGACGCCCGCCGCCGCACCGCCGCCGGCCTGCCCGCCCGCAGCACCAGCGAGATCGCGCTGCGCACCGGCGCCCTCGCCGTGCTCGCCCTGGTCGGCGCCTACATGCTCAACCAGGACCGCGGCCTGCCGCTGCCCCTGGTGATCCTGCTGGGCGTGGTCGTGCTGACCGACTTCGTGCTGCGCCGCACCTCCTACGGCCGGCAGATCTTCGCCGTCGGCGGCGGCATCGAGGCCGCCCGCCGGGCGGGCATCAACGTCGCCCGGGTCCGCATCTCGGTGTTCATGATCTCGGCCGGCCTGGCCGGTCTGGGCGGTCTCTTCATCGCCTCCCAGCAGGGCTCCGCCGACAAGACGCTCGGCGGCGGCAACGTCCTGATGAGCGCCATCGCGGCGGCCGTCATCGGCGGCACCAGCCTCTTCGGCGGCCGCGGCAAGACCTGGTCGGCGCTGCTCGGCATCCTGGTCATCCAGTCGATCACCACCGGTCTGGACATGGTCCACGCCGCGCAGGCCATCCAGTACATGATCACCGGCGCCGTGCTGCTCGCCGCCGTCGTGCTCGACTCGGTCTCGCGCCGCACCCAGAAGTCCTCCGGACGCGGCTGACGCCACCCCCTCGATACCCCCTCGCACGGCCCGGTACCCGCCCACGGGTACCGGGCCGTGCGCGTTCCCGGGACGTTGGTCCCTGCCGGGCGGGCCGCCGGTTGCGCACCCTGGAGACGGGCCCGCCGGTCCGCGGAGGCCGGCGGCGCGAACCGAGTGCGTGGAGGACCGCCGTCCATGTCCGCCGAGACGATCGTGCACCGATTGGTCGACGCCTTCTTCACGCACTGCCACGAGTGCGAGGAGCCGCGCGACCCGGAGTGCCATCCCCGGGCCCACTGGCGGCTCTACCTCGACCTCGACCCGGAGACGCTCGGGCGGATCCGGGAATGGGCGCTCGACCCGGCCGCCCGCGTCGGCACCGAGGCCGAGCGCACCGTGCTGTTGCACTGGCTCGACGCCCAGGGGGCGTGAACCGGGGACGGCGGGTCGGTGACGGCGGGGTCGGTGACGCCGCGCTGGTTCGGCCCGCCACGGGCCGGGAACCGTACGCCGCCGCCGACGCGGACGCGGACGCCGCGCTGGGCCGCTCCTGCGCCACGGGTCGGTGCCGCCCCGCGGGTCACCCCGCGCCGGGGAACCGGACCTCCAGGTGGCCGGCGATCACCCGGGTCTCGAAGACCGGCTGCGGGGCCGTGGCCGGCCCGTGCACGACCTCGCCGTCCCGCAGGCGGAACTCGCTGCCGTGCCACGGGCACCGCAGGCAGCCGTCGACCACCGCGCCCTCGGCGAGCGGACCGGAGAGGTGGGCGCAGCGCTCGGCGAGCACGGCGAACCCGTCGGCGCTCCGCACCACCACCACGCCCAGCCCGCCGGCCGTCCGGCGGGTCGGGACGCCGTTCGCGAAGTCCGCCACCGGGCCCAGGCCGACCCAGTCGGCGGGCGCCAGCCGCGGCACCGCGGCCGCGCGGTTCGGCCCGGCCGCCAGCCGGTAGGAGAGGTGGCCGCCGAGCGCCGCGCCCGCCGAGACGGCGGTCAGCCCGGCCCACCCGAGCAGCCGCCCGCGCATCCGGTGCCCGCGGCCGCGGGCCAGCAGCGACCCCGTGTACAGCACGACACCGGTGGTGTTGGCCACGGCGTGCACCAGGCCGGTGCGGCGGCGCGGCGGGTCGAGTTTCGCCCAGTCCACCCAGCCGGCCAGTGCCGCGGGCCCGACCGCGACCAGTCCGGCCGCGACCAGGGCGCCCGAGGCCCGCCGTTGGCCGGTGGCGTCGAGCAGGCCGGCCGACAGCCAGCAGCCCATCGGCACCTGTACCAGTGCCGGGTGCAGCGGGTGCCCGAGCCAGACCCCGTGCAGGACGTCCCGGTACGGACCGAGCGGCAGCGCGGTGACGGCGTCGTGCAGCGGTCCGGCGGGCGCGTCCAGGAAGCTCCACGAGGCGGGCGCGTCGAGGGCGGCGCGCAGCCGCCGGGACCAGGGGGAGGTGTGCGTGATGATGTCCATGCCGGGCGGCTAGCCGCTGACCGCGCGCCCAAACGTCCGCCTCGCGGGGCACCGGGAATGGGCGGCGCGCAGGCGGGTAGACGCCAGCGGGAGCGCGGGGTTTCAGGCGACTCCCTCCGGCGCGCCGGCCTCCGCCGGTCGGTTCGGGTCCGCCGCGCGGGTCGCCGCCACGTGCGGGTCGGTGCGCCGGTCGTAGCGCCACAGGGCGGGCAGGGCGGCGGCGAGCACCCCGGTGGAGGCGAGGCAGAGCAGGCCGCCGGAGCGGAGCGCGGCCCGGAGGCCGTCGCGGGCGGCGAACCCGCCGGCCCGGACGTCCCCGAGGGCCGGGCCGGCCGAGCCGACCAGCACTTCGAGCCCGGCCGTGCGGCCGCGCAGCTCGTCGGGGACGGACTGGTTCCACATCGCGGTGCGGAAGGTGTCGCCGACCCAGCCGGCCGCGCCCGCTGCCGCCAGACAGACCAGCAGGGCCCACACGTTCCGGCACAGGGCCGCCGCGACCATCGCGGCGCCGATCAGGGCGCCGGAGAGCAGGACCGGCCGGCCGTGCCGCGCCACCCGCTCGGTCCAGCCGCCGGTCGCGGCGGCCAGCAGCCCGCCCGCCGCGCCGGCCGTGTAGAGCAGCCCGAGCGCCCACCGCGCGTCCAGCTCGCCGGCGAGGAAGGGGAGGAGCGCCGTCGGCAGGGCGAACACGGTGGCCGCCAGGTCGACCAGGTGGGTGCCGACCAGTTCGGGCCGCCGCGCGGTGTACCGCACGCCCTCGGTGAACGCGCGCAGGTGCGGCACCTCGGCGTCGCGGGCCGACGGGACCGGGCGGACCGCGGCGAGCAGGGCGACCGAGACCAGGAAGGTCGCCAGGTCGACCAGGTACGCGACCGGTACGCCCGCGGTGGCGATCACCACGCCTGCGGCGGCCGGTCCGGCCAGCCCGGCGATGTTCCAGCGCAGTGAGAGCAGCGACCCCGCGGCGAGCAGCTGCTCGTGCGGTACCAGCCGCGGGACCACCGCCTCCACCGAGGGCTGTTGGAGCCCGTGGACCGCGGCCGCGCAGCCGGCGGCGGCGTAGAGCGGCCAGAGCATCGGCGTGCCGAGCAGCGCGTTGGCCAGCAGCAGTGCGCTCAGCCCGGCCAGCCCGAGCTCCGTCACCAGGGCGACGGTCCGCCGGTCGGCCCGGTCGGCGAGCACCCCGCCGTAGAGGCCGAACACGATCGTCGGGACCAGCTCCACGGCCCCGACCGCCCCGACGGCCAGCGGCGAGCCGGTGAGGTCGGCGATCTGCAGCGGGATCGCGGTCATGGTGAAGACCGAGCCCAGCAGGGTGACGGCCCCGGAGGTCCACAGCAGCCGGAAGTCGCGGGAGGACCGCCAAGGAGTGGTGTTGGGCAGCAAGCGGGTCGCCGTCCGACGGGTCGCCGTCAGCCGGGACACCGCCCGACGGGTCGCCGTCAGCCGGGACACCGCCCGCCGGGACCGGAGGCGGCCCCGGCGGGGGCTCGTCCGAGTACTCATCGGGGGATCGACTCCGTTCGTCCTTATCGCTGATAAATTCCGAGGAGGGAACTTAGCAGCGATAAGGTGGGCGGCCAAGCGATGAACAACGAAGCCGAGGCGACGGCGAACGCGGACAGGAGGGCCGGAGGGCATGGCACTGCAACGCGACGAGGTGGTCCGCACCGCCCTGCGCCTGCTCAACGAGGTCGGCATCGACGGACTCACCACCCGCCGCCTCGCGCGGGAGCTCGGTGTCCAGTCCCCGGCGCTGTACTGGCACTTCAAGAGCAAGCGGGAACTGCTCGACCTGATGGCGGAGGCCATGCTGGCCGAAGCCCTCCCGCCCGACCGCGCCCCCACGCCCGAGGAGTGGCCCGCCTGGATCGCCGCGGACGCCCGGGCCAAGCGCCACGCCCTGCTCGCCTACCGCGACGGTGCCCGCGTCCACGCCGGCACGCTGCCCACGGTGGACGAACTCCCCGCCGTCGAGGCCCAGGTGGGCGCGCTCTGCCGCGCCGGACTCCGCCCGCGGACCGCCCTGCGGCTGCTGCTCACCGTCGACCGCTACGTGATGGGCTGGGTCGCCGAGGAGCAGGCCTGGCGCCAGGATGCCGACCACCGCACCCAACCGGCCTTCCCCGACGAGGCGTTGGCCGGGCTGCCGCTGCTGCGCGAGGCCGCCGACGTCCTGCGGATGACCGACCACGACGCCGACTTCGAGTACGGGCTGCGCGTCCTGATCGAGGGCTTCCGCGGCGCGATCGCGGGGGAGGCCGCCGGGGAGGGGCCGGTGGGGGGTGCCGCCGAGGGGGCGGGGGAGCCTTCGGGGTGACGCGTTGCCGTGTCGACGTGTCGAGGTGTCGATGGGGCGACGCATCGGGGGTGAAAGTCTCGGCTGTGAGCGTGTTGGCTGTGAGCGTGTCGGCTGTGGGCGCGGAGGCGCGCGTGCGCGCTGGGCCCGGCGTGCGCTCCGGACCTGGCGCCCGGCCAGGGCCCGGTACGCGGTCCGGGCCCGGTGCGCGGTCCGGGTCCGGCGCGTGGTCCGGGTCCGGCGCGCGGCCGAGTCCGGGGGCGGTCGGGCCGGTGAGCACGCCGTCCCCCTTGCGCGGGGTGATCCCCGGGGGAGAAGCTCGATCGGCGCCCGCCGCGGCCGGTCCGGCCGACTGGGCGTCACCGCCCTGCCGACAGCCCTGCCCAGCCCCGGAAGGAGCCGCGATGGCGGTCCACGACTCGGTGGTCGACGCGATCGGCGGGACGCCGCTGTTCCGGCTCTCCCGGCTCGGCGCCGGGCTCGCGGCTCCCGTCTACGCCAAGGCGGAGTTCCTCAGCATCGGCGGCAGCGTGAAGGACCGCGCCGCCCTCTCGATGGTGCTGGCCGCCGAACGCGGCGGCCTGCTGCGGCCCGGCGGCACGATCATCGAGGCCACCTCCGGCAACACCGGGATCGGCCTGACGATCGTCGGCCGCCGACGCGGCTACCGCGTCATCGCCGGGGTGTCCGACCGCTCGGCGCCGGAGAAGTCCGACATCCTGCGGGCCTACGGCGCGGAGGTGGTGGTGGCACCCACCGCCGTGCCCATCGAGCACCCGGACCACCTCTTCCAGGTGGTACGCCGGCTCGCCGCCCAGATCCCCGGCGCCTGGCTCGCCGACCAGTACGACAACCCCGCCAACCCGGACGCGCACGTGCGCACCACCGGCCCGGAGCTCTGGGGGCAGACCGGCGGCCGGATCACCCACTTCGTCGCGGGCGTGGGCACCGGCGGCACCATCAGCGGCACCGGCGCCCACCTCAAGCAGGCCTCCGGGGGCGCCGTCACCGTGGTCGGCGCCGACCCGGAATCCTCCCTCTACGGCGGCGGGGACGGCAGCCCCTACTTCGTCGAGAGCATCGGCCACTTCCTCCACCCCGGGACGGAGGAGGACCGCTGGCCGGTCTCCTTCCACCGCGACGTGGTCGACCGCTTCGAACGGATCCCGGACCGGGAGTCCCTGCTGACCGCCCGTCGGCTGGCGCGCGAGGAGGGCCTGCTGGCCGGCCCGTCGTCGGGCACCGCCGTGGCGGCGGCCCTCCGGGTCGCCCGCGACCTCGGTCCGCAGGACCTCGTCGTCGTGCTGCTCCCCGACTCCGGCCGCTCCTACCTCTCCAAGCTCTACAACGACGACTGGCTGCGCCGCTGGGGCTTCCTGGAGGAGCCGCGCACCGCCGCGGGCGCCGAGCCGACCGCCGCGGGCGCCGAGGCGACCGTCCGGTCCGTCCTGGCGGGCTCCGGACCCGGCGGCGCTCCCGGCCGGCTGCCCGTGGTCGGCTCCGACGCGACGCTCGCCGAGGCGCTCGCCGTGCTGCGCGGTGTGCCCGGCGGCGTCGCCCCCGTGGTGCTGGCCCGCCCGGCCCGTCCGTACGGGATCAGCGCCACGGAGGTGCTCGGTTCGGTGTCGGCGGCAGCCGTCGACCGCGCGCTGGCCGGCGGCCACGCGAAGCCCGGGGGCCCGGTGACGGCACTGCTCGGCCCGGCGCTCCCGACGGTCGGCATCGGCGAGCCGCTCTCGTCCGCCCGGGCGGTCCTCGGCCCCGACCACCACGCCGCCCTGGTCCTGCTCGACGGCCGCGCCGCCGGCCTCGTCCACCGGACGGAACTCGGCGGCTGAAACCGGGCGTTCACCCCGGCCGCTGTTCGGGGCGGCTCAGGCCTCGCGCCCGCGCGCCGCCGACAACTGCTGGTCCGTCGGCCCGTGGTGGGAGGTGGCGGACAGCATCGGTGCGGTGTGCCGCTCGGGTCGGTACGTGGCCGGCTCGGTGATCCGGCTCCGCGGTGTGGTCTCCTCGGCGGGCACGAGCGGTACGAGCCGACGGGCGGCGAGGTGGCCGACCCAGTGCCGGTGGCACTCCGGGCAGGCCCGGGCGCCGTCCGGCACGTACGGGGAGGCGACGGGGATGCCGTCGAGGGAGAAGTACTCCCAGTCGGTGCCGTCCTCGTCGCGCACGTGCTGCACGTCGTAGTCCGAACTCCATTGGTGCCAGCAGTGGCCGCAGGTGAACTCGACCCGCTCCACGGCAAGTTCGGTGATCATCTCCGACTCCTTCCGGTGTCGGTGCTGCGATGTCCCGCTGGGGCGATGTGTTGCTGTGCCGATGTGCTGCTGCTGTGCTCTGGTGTCTGCGGCGTTGGCTCGGGTGGGCGCCGCCGGAGGGGTGCTCACGTGGTGCGGCAGCAGGGTCGGCTTGGCGGCGGGCGGTCGCCCCCGGCGTCGGCGCGTATTCCCACCCACCTGGTTCGTATACCTCGGTGGCTCCGTGATGACAAGACCCGGCCGGTCGGCGGGCGTGCGGAACCGGCGTCCTCCCCGGCGTCCTCCCCGGTGGGCATGTGCGGCGGGCCTGTGCGGCGGGCCTGCACGTCAGGTCTGCCGCCCCACGGATTCCAGCGCCTCGCGGAGCCGCCCGGCCGAGGCGGCGAGCAGCCGTTCGGCCGTCGGGGCGTCCACTCCGGCGAGGACGACCAGGATCGCGTCCTTCGCCCGGCCGCCGGTCGCGGCCAGCGCGGACCGGACGGTGACCTCGTCGGCGCCGGTGGCCTCCGCGACGATCCTGCGCGCCCGCGCGCGGAGCTTCTCGTTGCCCGCCCTGACGTCGACCATCAGATTTCCGTACGTCTTGCCGAGCCGGACCATGACGGCCGTCGAGATCAGGTTCAGCACCAGCTTCTGCGCCGTCCCCGCCTTGAGCCGCGTCGAGCCCGCCACCACCTCGGCGCCGACCTCCACCTCGATGCCCAGCTCGGCCGCGGCCACCAGCGCCGAGCCCCGGGCGCAGGCCAGCCCGACGGTCAGCGCCCCGGCCGCGCGGGCCTGCCGGACGGCGGCCACCGTGTACGGAGTCCTGCCCGACGCCGAGACGCCCACCACGCTGTCCGCCGGCGTGAGCGCGAGCGCCGCCAGGTCGGCGACGGCGAGCTCCGACCGGTCCTCGGCTCCCTCGACCGCGCTGACCAGGGCCGGCGGCCCGCCGGCGATCAGGGCCACCACCTGTCCCGGTGCGGTGGCGAAGGTCGGCGGGCACTCGCTCGCGTCCAGCACCCCTAGCCGTCCCGCCGTCCCCGCGCCCGCGTACACCAGCCGGCCGCCCCGCTCCATCCGCTCGGCGACGGCGTCGACCACGACCGCGATCGCCGCCAGCCGGCCGCCGACCACCTCGGCGACGGTGCGGTCCTCGGCGTTCATCAGCCGCAGCAGGTCGAGGGTCGGCAGCCGGTCGATCCCGGCCCATTCCGCGCGCACCGCCTCCGTCGCGGGTACGGACGCCGGTGGTGCGGATGTCGGTGGTGCGGACGCCGGTGGTGCTGATGGCGGTGGTGCTGATGGCGGTGGCGCGGGCGCCGGTGGTGCGGACGCCGGTGGTGCTGATGTCGGTGGTGCGGATGTCGGCGGTGCGGATGCTGCCGGTGGGGGCGTCGGGGGTGCAGTGCGGGGGTCGTTGTCCATGCCGCCCTCCTCCCCGAGCATGACCGGCGCGAACCGGGGCATGCGCCCAGGAGAGGGAGGCGTGCCATGAATCACGAGCGGACCGTCGCTGCCCTGCTGGAGCGGTACGGACAGACCTATGCGGAGGAGGCGGGCATCACGCTGCGCGACACCCCCGCGCCGCTCTACCAGCTGCTCGTCCTGACGGTGCTCTGCTCGATCAGGATCAGCGCCGCGACCGCCGTCGCCGCCGCCCGGGAGCTCTTCGCCGCGGGAATGCGCACCCCGCGGGCGATGACCGAGGCCTCCTGGCAGGCCCGGGTGGACGCGCTCGGTCGCGCCCACTACGTCCGGTACGACGAGAGCACCGCTACCGCGCTCGGCCGCGGCGCCGACCTGCTGCTCGACCGGTGGCACGGCGATCTCCGGCGGCTGCGCGACGAGGCCGACGGTGACCGCGACCGGGTGATGGAGCTGCTCCGTGAGTTCCCCAGGATCGGGCCGGTCGGGGCGCGGATCTTCTGCCGGGAGGCCCAGGCGGTCTGGCCCGGCCTGCGGCCCTTCGTCGACGAGCGCGCGTGCGGCGCGGCTGCGGACCTCGGTCTGCCGCACACCGCCGAGGGCCTCGCGGCCCTCGTGCGTCCCGACGAGCTGGCCCGGCTCGCGGCCGCGCTGACCCGGGCAGGTCTGGCGCACGCCGAGCCGCGGGAGCTGGTGGCGGCGCACGGAGAAACCGGCTGACCGGGTCTCTCCTGACCGGGTCTCTCCGTGCGCGCGCCTTTCGTGTTCGGCCTGTTCTGGGTCCGGGCGGCTCCAGGGTTCTGATGCGGGCGGGTCCCGGGGCTGCCCTGGTTGCCCCGGCTCAGGCCATCCAGAAGAAGACGGCCGTCATCCGCCGCTCCTCCAGCGTGACGCCGGAGTAGGCGGTGGCGCTGTGGATCAGGTTGGCGTGGTACAGGAGCAGCCGGTTGTAGCGGTTGGGGACGCGGACGTCCTCGGTGAACGCGTCGCCGGGAACACGGCGGGTGCCGAGCGCCTCGACCAGGTTGTTGTGGGGCGCGTTGACCAGGTTGCCGCCGAGGCGGCCGCCGGGGAACTGCTGGCGGTAGAAGCTGGTGCCGGCGTCCTTGGGGGCGCCGGGGGAGAGGTAGAGCACGGCGGCGTAGCGGCACAGCGCCCGCGAGTCGGTGTGCGGCCGGGAGTCGGACTCCCCGGCGCCGACGAGCTGCACGCAGTTGTGGTTGAGGGTGCCGCCGCCGGGCGTTTTCTGCACCCAGAGTGCGGAGGCGCCGGTCGACTTGCGGACCAGGGCCTCCACCCGGGCCAGCTCGTCCGGTTCCAGGCCGGGCATGGTGCGCAGGCCGGGCCAGGCCTCGGGCCGGTACGGGTAGCCCTCGGTCCAGTCGCCGCGGGCGAGCACGCGCTCGCGGACGGCGTCGGGGTCGGGCAGGACGTCGTCCAGCACCCAGTAGTCCCGGCCGGGGGTGGGTTTGCGGTAGGGCAGGACCGGTAGGGCGGTCCGCCCGGGGGGTTGTGCGGGCATGCGCCGACCTTAGGGGCGGAGCCCACCAACGTTCTGCCGTGAGCAGGTCAACCTTTCGTCAAGCGTCTTCTGGGCGCTCACCCGGCTGTTCCGGAGGCGCGCCCAGTCGGATTGACGAGGGCTCACGGCGACGGGCGGACCGCGTACCCGCCGAGGGAGCCCTCCAGTTGGTCGAAGGCGCGGACCGCGGCCGCGCGGACGGCGTCGGATATCTTCTCGTGCTCCTCGCCCGCCAGGACGCGGCGGAACACCTCGGCGAACAGCGTCCGGTGGACAGCGGCGAGCAGGGCGGCCGCGAGGCGGGCGGTGAGGTCGGCTGGCGGCGAGTCGGTGGCCTCGGCGAGCGCCGTGCCGAGCGCGTCCTCGCTCTGTTCGTGGATCTCGCGCAGGCGGGCGGCCAGCGCGGGGCTCTCGGTGATGGTCCGGGCGAAGTCCGCCCCGGCGAATCCGAGCGAGGGGTCGTGCCGGTCGATCGCCGCCAGGCACTCCCGGCGCAGCGCCGCCAGCGCGGACTCGCCGGGTGCGCGCCCGGCGACCGTCCGCGCGAGGCCGGAGACGAGCTCCTCGTGCCGGTCGAGGAAGAGGTCCTCCTTGCGCGGGAAGTGGTTGGTGACGGTCATCTTGGCCACCCCGGCGGCTGCCGCGACCTCGGCGATGGTGGTCCGGTCGAAGCCCTGCTCGATGAAGAGCCGGGTCGCGGCGTGCGAGATCGCCAAGCGGGTGCGGCGCTTGTTGAGTTCGCGCAGGTTCGGGGTGCCGTCGGTCATGGAGGTGATCCTAGCGCAGGTTCGCTGGGTCGAGCACAGGAATTAGGCTTGACCCAATCAGTGGGTCGGACCTAAGTTCTTCCTCGGCGGCCGGGGCGGTCGCCGGACTACGCATTCGTGCGGGTCCGTACGACTCCGTGCGCCTCCGTACGGGTCGGGACGACTCCGTACGACTCACGACCCAGGGAGGGGCCCATGGTCCGACCGGCCACCACGTCACACCTCGGCAGCACCGGCGGCAGCGGGAGTACCGGCAGTACCGGCAGCACCGGCCGGGCGGCCGGGGGGAGCCGGCGCGAACCGCTGCCGCCCGGGCTGCTCAGGATGGGTGCCGTCCTCGCGCTGGGCCCGGTGCTGGCCCAGCTCGACGCCACGATCGTCAGCGTCGGCATCGACCCCGTCGCCCGCGACCTGCACAGCTCGGTGGCCGCCGTCCAATGGGTGTCCATCGGCTACCTGCTCGCCATCTCGCTCGCCATGCCGCTCTCCGGCTGGGCGGCCGGTCGGTTCGGCGCGCGCCGGACGTGGCTGGTCTCGGTCGCGCTGTTCGTCGCCGGTTCCGCCCTGTGCGGGCTGGCCTGGTCGACCGGCAGCCTGATCGCCTTCCGGGTGTTGCAGGGGATCGGCGGCGGCATGATCCAGCCCCTCGGGCAGACGATCATGGTCCAGGCGGCCGGACCGTCCCGGATCGGCCGGGTGATGGGCACGCTGATGCTCCCGATCAGCCTGGCTCCGGTTCTCGGGCCGGTCCTCGGCGGCCTCGTCCTGGAGCACCTGGACTGGCGGTGGATGTTCCTGCTGAACGTCCCGGTCGGGCTGGTCACGCTGCTGCTCGCCGCCCTGACCGTTCCGGCGGACGCGGAGCGTCCGCACCCCCGCCCCCGGCTGGACGTCACCGGGCTCGCGCTGCTGTCACCCGGCCTGTCGGCCCTGGTCTACGGGCTCGCCACGATCGGCGGCGACGCGGGCTCCGGCAGCGGGGTGGCCGTCGCGCTCGGCTCCGCACTGCTGCTGGGGTACGGCGCGCACGCGCTGCGCGCCCCGCGCGAGGGCCGGCCGCCGCTGATCGACCTGCGGCTGTTCGCCCGGCGCGGCTTCTCGGTCGCCACCGCCAACTCCTTCCTGCAGGGTGCCGCGCTCTACAGCTCGATGTTCCTGGTGCCGCTGTACTACCAGCAGGTCCGGCACAGCGGCGCCGTCGAGGCGGGGCTGCTGCTGGCGCCGCAGGCGCTCGGCACGGCGGTCGCCTCACTGCTGGCCGGCCGGATCGCCGACCGCATGGCCCCGCGGCCGCTGATCCTGATCGGCATCGCGTGCTCGCTGCTCGGCACGCTCGCCTTCACCCGGCTCGGCTCCGGCTCCGGCCCCGCGGACGGTCTGCTGGCCGCGTCGCTGGCGCTGCGCGGCGCCGGCATGGGCATCATCGTCATCCCCGGGATGGCGGCGGTGTACAGCAGCGTGGAGCGGTCGCAGGTCCCGGCCGCCGCCGGCGCGGTCAACGTACTGAACCGGTTGGGCGGCGCGCTCGGCACCGCGCTCCTCACGCTCGCCCTCCAGCACTCGCTGGCCGGCCACCCGGCGCAGCCGGCCGCGGCCTTCGGCGACACCTTCTGGTGGGTCCTCGGCCTCTCCGCCCTCGCCGTCGCACCCGCCCTGCTCTACCCGGCCGGTCGCAAGCGCCCCTGACCCCGCTCAGCACAGCACCCGGCACGCACCCACCAGCCACGGGCGGTCGTCCCGGACCGCCTCCACCTCCCAGGGAGACCCGTGTTCACCAAGCACCCCGAGCTCCGCCTGCTCAGCGTCCACGCCCACCCCGACGACGAGTCCAGCAAGGGCGCGGCCACCCTCGCCCGGTACGCCGCCGACGGCGTCGACGTCATGGTCGCGACCTGCACCGGTGGTGAGCGCGGCTCCGTCCTCAACCCGGCGCTCGACCGCCCCGAGGTCCGGGCCGACCTGGCCAGGATCAGGCGGGCGGAGATGGCGGCCGCCCGCGAGATCCTCGGAGTCGGCCAGCGCTTCCTCGGCTTCACCGACTCCGGCCTTCCCGGCCCCGACGAACCGCTGCCCGAGGGCTGTTTCGCGCTCCAGCCGGTCGAGGCGGCCGCGGCACCCCTGGTCGCCCTGATCCGCGAGTTCCGCCCGCACGTCGTCGTCACCTACGACGAGACCGGCGGCTACCCGCACCCCGACCACGTGATGACCCACCAGGTCACCGTCGAGGCCTTCGAGGCGGCCGCCGACCCGGACCGCTACCCGGAGGCCGGCGCGCCCTGGCAGCCGGCCAAGCTCTACTACCACCTCGCGCTCTCCCGGGCCTGGTTCCAGACCCTGCACGACGCGATGACGGCGCAGGGCGTCGACTCGGCGATGGGCGAGCTGCTCGCCGACTGGCCGGACACCCCGCCCGCCCTCGCCACCACCACGCGGATCGCCTGCGCCGAGCAGTTCGCCGTACGCGACGCCGCGCTGCTGGCGCACGCCACCCAGATCGAGCCCGGGGCCGGGTTCATGGCGCACCCGCGGAGCATCGAGCGCGAGGTCTGGCCGACGGAGGACTACCACCTCGCCCGCAGCGTGGTCCCGACGGCGCTCCCCGAGGCCGACCTGTTCGCCGGCCTGCGCCCCGGGGAGGTGGGCGGATGAGGTGTCCCTGCCTCGCCGTCCCGGGCGGCGCCCCGTCCGGGACGGTCAGGCCGAGCGAGCCGGTCAGTCCGGTCAGCCCGGTCAACCCGGTCAGTCTGATCAGTCCGGGTAGTCCCGGCCGTCCGGTCGGGCCGGTCGGGATGGTCGGTTCGAGCGGTTCGGGCAGGTGGGTGTCAGCACTGTCCGTCGGCGAGGACGAAGTAGTCGGGACCGGTCTGCTTCAGGGTGTGGGTGGTGAAGGCGTTCCACAGGCCCATGCCCTGGCCCGAGCCCAGGGCGTACGTGAGGCCGGCGCGCTGGGTCGCCCGTCCCGCCTTCACCTGGTCGTAGTTGTCGTCCGTGAAGCACTGCGGCGCGCTGCCGGTGGTGCGCGCCGTCACCGCCGCCGAGCGGGCGCCCTCGACGCCCGCCGCGTCCACGGCCGCCACCGTGTAGCCGTAGGACGTCCCGGCGCTCAGCCCGGTGTCGGTGTACGAGGCGGCCACCGGGGCGGCCACCCCGACCCCGTCCCGGTACACCGCGTACGAGGCGGCCCCGGTGACGGCCTGCCAGGTGAGGGCGACCGAGTCCGGGCCGGCGGCGGTCGCGGTCAGCCCGGCGGGCGCGGGCAGCGCCGGGGTGGTCGGGCCGCCGCCGTCCAGGCCCCAGAACCGGGCGGTGTGGTAGCTGGAGCAGATCGTGTCGAGGAAGTAGCTGCCGGTGGCCCCGCACTGGTCGGTGCCCGGGCCCGGGTTGACCGCCAGCCCGTGGCGCATCCCGGCGACGGAGTAGAGCGCCACCGCGGGCCGGCCGTTCGCGTCGTCGTACACGTACTCGGTGGTGCCGCCCGGCAGGCTCCGGGTGGCGGACGCGCTCTGGCCGACGCCCCAGACGTCCGTCCACTGGTCGCGCAGCTCCGTCGCGTTCACCGGCCACACGGTGGTGTCGGCGGTGCCCTGCCAGATCGCCACCCGGGGCCACGGCCCGGCGTACCCCGGGTACGCCCGGCGGACCTTGTCACCCCACTGGGCGGGCGTGAGGCGCTGGTCGGAGTTCTGGCAGCCGGAGGCGGCACTCTGGGTGGTGGCGCAGTGCGCCGGCAGTCCGGAGTCGATCGCCCCGCCCGCGAACACCTCCGGGTAGTCGGCCAGCAGGTCGGCCGCCATCCCGCCGCCCGCCGAGAGACCGGTGACGAACACCCGGTGGCTGTCCGAGCCGTACAGCGACTCGGCCTTGGCGACCATCTCGACCACCGACGCGGCCTCGCCCGTGCCCCGGCTGTCCTTGCTCGCGTCGAACCAGCTGAAGCAGGAGAGGCTGTTGTTGGCCGCGCTGGTCTGCGGGAACACCACGGCGAAGCGGTACAGGTCGGCGAACTTGGTCCAGCCGGAGTCGCGGTAGTAGTCGGTCGCGGTCTGCACGCAGCCGTGCAGCGCGACCACCAGCGGCGCCCCCGTCGGCAGCCCCGCCGGGACGTACGCGTACATGGCCAGGTTGCCGGGGTTGCTGCCGAAGCCGGTGACCTGCTGGAACGTCCCGTTCGGCGCGTCATCGGTGGGAGCGGCGACCGCGGCGGCGGCGACCGGGGCGGTGGAGCCCGCCGCTGCGGGGGCGGCCGTGGCCGTGAGCGCCGCCGCGGCGAGCACCGCGGCGGCCGCTCGGCGCGCGGACCGCCGGCCGCGCCGGGGCGGGGTGGCACGCGGGGCCGTGGACGGGGAGGACGGGCCGGTGGCGGGCAGCACAGCCATGGAGGACTCCGGGGTGGGGGAGGAGTTCAACGGGACGCCGTGCAGCGTGGCGCGTCCGGCCGCCAGGAGGTATGTGACGGTCACCCGGCCTCCGGTCCTCCGTCATGGCCCGCAGCGCCATGGCCGGTGCCCCGGGGCCTGCCCGCCACCGCCGGACCCGGCCACCCTGCCCGGCGGGTCCCGTCAGGATCCGGTGCGGCCCGGCTCGCGGTCAGGAGGGTCAGTGGTAGTCGTCGGGGTGGCCCTGCATCCAGGCATTGAGCTTGTCGCGGGTGCTGATCAGCGAGGCCTGGTGCTTCCTGAGGTTCTCGAAGGACCGGTCGCCGCCGAGTTCGGTGTCGAGCTTCTTGATCAGGTCGATCGGCACCGGGAAGTGGCCGGGCCCCTTCGGATAGATCGTGCGCGTTCTCCAGTGCCACGCCCTGGCGGCCCTACGGGCATGGCGGTTGCTCAGCGTGTTCTGCGGTCGGCCGGGTCATTCCCGGCTGCCCCTGAGCCGCCTGCGATCACGGGCGTCCCGAATATCATGAAAAGAGCGAATTCATCACATGATGTGCGGATGATAGGAGCGGGGCCATGGACCTGCTGCCGATCGAGATCAAAGTCAACATCGAGGGCCGTGTCGACGACGCCCTGTCCGCCTTAGGCGGGCCGGAGGGTCAGGCTCTGAAGCGTCTCATCTATTTCGCGGAGGATCACCGCGCCGTCGCTGGCGGCTCCGGCGGCCGACTCCTGCTCGACAGCGGCGTGATCATCAGGATCCGCAGCGGCGACACTCCGGACGAGCTGACCGTCAAGCGGCGTCCAGTCCACAAGAAGGACCTGGTCGAACCGTTCACCCACCCCTTCGAGGAGACGTCGTTCGAGTACCGCGTCGAGGAGGACTGGTCGGGGGACCGCCACGTGCTGGCCGCCTCCGCCGTGGGCACCCATCCGCAGGGGTCGCTGCTGGGCGCGGTCGCGCCCGGAGCCGATGCCGCCGCGCCGCTCGACGACCGGCAGCGTCAGTTCCTCGCCGAATGCGCGCCGTCGGTGGAGCTCGACGGCCTCGTCGCCCTGGGCCCGATCGACTCGACGAAGTTCGACGACCTGCCGGTCGACGACCTCAAGGTCGACCTGGAGCACTGGGCGGTCGCCGGTCTGGACTTCCTCGAGGCGTCGATCCGGGTGAAGCCCAAGGACGACGAGGAGGCGGACGACTTCGAGGAGCGGGCCGAGCGCAAGCAGCGGAAGCTCGAATCGGCGCTGCGGGAACGCGGATTGACGATCTCGCAGCAGCTCGACAACAAGACCCGGCGCGTCATCACCGCCTTGACCGCCCGGAACCACTGAACGGGGTCCTCCTTACCCGCTCGGTCGTTCCCGTGGTCGTTCCCGTGGTCGTTCTCCGTGGTCGTTCCCCGTGGTCATTCCGCCTGGTCATGCCACCGGGCGTCCTCAGAGTGCGGCGAGCAGTCCGCACAGCGCGAGCAGGCCGCAGATGCCGAAGTTGATCAGCTTGTGGGAGAGGAACACCGCGGCGAACTCGCGGATGGTCGCGCTCGGCCAGTAGTAGGCGGCCGTCGGGGAGCCGAACACCTGGCCGTTGACGCCCGTCTTGCGGGCCATCAGGGCGGCGCGGAAGGCGTGGAAGTTGTTGGTGACGATGACGCACCGGTAGTCGGGGTTGGCCTGCTCCATGATCGCCTTGCTGAACAGCAGGTTCTCCTCGGTGGTGCGTGACCGGTCCTCGCGCTGGATCCGCTCCGCCGGGAATCCGCGCTCGATCAGGTGGTCGGCCATCGCGTGGGACTCCGGCAGCCTCTCGTCGGGTCCCTGGCCGCCCGAGGTGATCAGCACCGGGGGGTTCCCGCGCGCGGCCTGCTTCTCGTGGACCTCGCGGCCGCGGTCGAGCCGGCTGGCCAGCAGCGGTGGCACCCGCTCGCCGCCGATCAGGCCGGAGCCGAGCACCACGACGAAGTCCACGTCACGGCGAGGCCGGTGACGTCCGTAGAGGAAGGCGTAGCCGACGAAGCAGACGAACAGGAAGGAGACGTAGCCGACCACCAGTACGGCGGTGCCGGCGAGGATGCCCAGCCGGCGCGAGCCGGTGGCCACGGCCGCGACGAGCAGGACGAGTACGGCGAGGATGCCGAGACCCGCGAGCAGGGAGAGCAGGTTGGCCGGTCGCCGGCCCTCCTTGCGGATCATGGTCAGGCCGTTGGCTATCAGGAAGCCGATCAGCGCCAGCGTGCCGAGCGCCGGCAGCAGGATGATCGCGACCGCCGCCAGCTCGGCCACCAGGGTGGGTGCCTTGCGCAGTTCGGCCAGCAGCGCCAGGGCGAGGAGGGAGACGGCGATGCCCAGCAGCACGGCGTTGCTGAACTGACGGCGGTCGCGCAGGACGCCGATCCCGCACAGGACGAAGAAGAAGGCCGCTGGGGCATAGGCGATCATGCCCGTATCGTAGGGGCCCGGTCCGAGCGGTCAGCCGCGGGCCTCGGCCGTCTCTCCGGCCTCGGCGGCGTCCGCCCGTCGGTCGTCGTGCGCCCCGCTGCCGGCCGCTGGCTGTCCGTCACCGATCAGGGCCGGCCGGCCGACCCGGCGGATGCCGGGCACCGCCGCCGTGCCCGCGCACGCGAACGCGACGAGGGCGGCCGCGATCAGGAGCGGCGTCGTGCTGCCCCAGGCGTCGGCGGCCAGTGGCGCGAGCGCGTAGCCGAGCGGGGCCGCGGCCAGCGAGAGCAGCCAGTCGTAGGAAGTGACCCGGGCCAGCACCTGGGCGGGGAACTCCTGTTGCACGACGGTCTGCCAGACCGGGTTGAGGAAGCCGAGCCCGGTCATCGCCACCGTGTACGCGGCGACGGTGAGCGGGGCCGGGGCGGCGGTGGCGAGGGCGAGCAGCGGCAGCGCGTAGAGCGCGAGGCCGAGGTTGGCGACCAGGACCGGCCGGCCCGGCCGCACCCGGCCGGCGAGCAGTGACCCGGCCAGCACCCCGACCGCCCCGGCCTGGGTCATGGCGATCCAGACGCCGTCCCCGCCCAGCTCGCGGGAGGCGATCAGCGGGCCGAGCGTGAGCAGGACGGTGCTCGCGCCGTTCCACGCGGCGTGCGCGACCAGGCTGGTCCAGTACCAGTCGCGGGAGCGGATTTCGGTCCAGCCCTCGGTGAGGTCGGCGAAGAACGGGCGGCGCTCGGCGGGGGAGTGCCGGACGGTGAGCCGGGTCAGCAGCGCCGCGCTGACGGCGAACGAGAGGCCGTCCAGCACGAACGCCCAGCCGGCCCCCGCCGTGTACACCAGCACGCCGGCGAGCGCGGGGCCGCCGAGGCGCGCCGCGTTGCTGACGGAGGCGAGCAGCGCGTTGGCCCGCATCCGCAGCGGGCCCTCGACGGTGGCGGCGACCAGCGGGGTGGCGGTCGGCATGGCGAAGGCGGAGGCGGTGCCGCCGAGTGCCTCGGCCAGGGCGATGTGCAGCAGTCGGGGGTCGCCGCCGATCAGTTCGACGCCGACGAAGAGCTGCGCGGCGGCCCGGACCAGGTCGGTCACCAGCGCCACCACGCGGGGGTTGAAGCGGTCGCCGATCACCCCGCCGAGCGGGAGCAGCAGCAGCCGGGGCACCATCGTGCAGCCCAGGACCAGGGCGAGCGCGCCCGAGGAGCCGGTGGCCCGGGTGATGGCGATGGCCAGCGCGGCGGGGACGACGGCGTCGCCGAGGGTGGAGATGGTGCGGCCGACGAAGAGCAGCCGGAAGTCGCGGAGTCTCAGTGGGTGCGTCACGTCCCGGACTATATTTCGGCACCGAAATTTCGGCAACGAAATATTAGTCGGCGATCAAGGCGCCTAGACTCGTCCCATGGAGTACCCCGATCGTCGAGCTCACGAGTTGCCGGCCGGCCCGGCAGCCGAGCCGCGCAGCCGCTCGGGCGACGGCTCGGGCGACGGCTCGGGCGAGCGCCCCCGCAACGGCACGGACGACGGCACGGACGACGGCACGGGCACGGCACCGGCCCGGGAGCCGCGCGACTGGACCGACGGTCACGTCGAGCGCTGGCAGCCCGTCCTGCCGCACCTCGACCCGGACATCGAGGGCGCGGTCACCCGGATGAGCAAGCTCACCCGGCATCTGAGCCGGGTGCGGGAGCAGGGCGTCGCCGACTACGGCCTGCAGAAGCACGAGTTCGACACGCTCCACGAACTGGCCGGCCGCGGCGGCCGCGCCACCCCGTCCGAGCTGCGGGCCGACCTCAGCCTGGCGCCCGCCTCGGTGACCGGCCGTCTCGAAGCCCTGGAGCGCCGCGGGTTCATCCTCCGCACCCCCTCCACCGAGGACCGCCGCCGCGTCGACGTCGAGCTGACCGAGGCCGGCCGGGCGGCCTGGCACGAGGCCCTGGACGTGGTCGGCCGGGAGGAGCGCCGCCTGCTCGGCGTCCTGACGCCCGACGAACGCCGTCGGCTCTCCGGCCTGCTGCGCCGGGTCCTGCTGGCGGTCGAGACCCCCGCGCCCGCCCACGAGCCGGGCGGAGCGGGCGCGGCCTCGGCCTCCTAAGCCCGACGGCCCGAGGCCCCATTGGCCCCATGGCCCCATGTCCCCATGGCCCCAGGGCCCAGGGCGTCAGCGCGTCGGGGCGCGCCCGTCCGTCAGTTCCACCGGCTCACCGAGAGGCGGACGGCGGCCTGTCGGCCGAGGATCGGGGCGGCGGTGGCCGGGACGGGGAGGTGTCCGACCCACGAGTCGGCGGCGGGGTCGTCGTCGGGCAGCGGGTCCCCGTCGGGGCGGAGGTCCTTGATCGTGCCGGTGACCCGGGAGTTCCAGTGCGCCCAGGCGGCCGGACGCGGCCCGGAGGTGTCCACGTCGACGATCAGGCTGTCCGCGAAGTCGGCGGTCTTCTCCAGGTGGTCGCCGAAGCCGAAGAAGCCGTGGTGCTCGCGCAGCGAGAACACCCGCAGGTCGAGCGCGTAGCGCAGCGGGTCGCTCGCACCGGGTCGTGGCAGCGAGCTGGAGAGGAAGGTGGTCGCCAGCCGGACGGTCCCGTCGCCGTCCGGACCGGTCATGCCGCCGTCACCGTTCCCGGCGGGGTCGGAGAGCTGGACCGGGCACCAGTGCGGCGCCACCCGCTCGTGCATCGTCACCGGCAGCCCGCGCACCGAGAGCGTGACCTCGGCCTGCCAGGTGACGTCGGGATCGTCCGCAGGTAGGTCCAGCCCGACCAGGTCGGCGTTGACCCGGTAGTCGCCGAAGAGGAAGCGGCGCAGGTTCTGGTAGCCCTCCTCGGAGTTGACCAGCCCGTACCGCCCGCTGTGGCTGCGGTGGACGAAGGCCTGCTCGGCACCGGTGACCTGGGCGTTCGCGATCTGGACCAGCCCGTCGCTGCGCGGTCCCACGGTCGCCGCCGAGGCCCCGTGGGCCACGTCGTAGTCGCTCGGGTCGGTGCCCACGAGGCAGAAGACCCGCTCCAGCGGGAAGCCGCCGGCCGCGGATTCGGCCGGACCGGTGCCGTCGTCGTCCGGCATGTCGACGGCCCGCCAGCCGTCGGGCGGCCCGTGCGGGTCGAGCCGAGCCGCGGGTGTGAGGTACTGGTACATCCGGTCCGGCCCGAAGACGTCCGAGCCGTTGATGTTGAGGGTGTCGCGCAACGTCTCCGGCATGCCGAAGCCGACGTCGAAGGTGATGCCGCCGTGCGGCGTTCCGTAGGTGAACAGCTTCGAGACGTACTCGCTGGCGCGGCGCCCCGGGCGTTGGTCCGGGATCGTCTTCTGCAGCAGGCAGCGGCAGATCAGCCCGCCCATCGAGTGGGCGATCAGGTGGACGCGCGGCGCGCCGGTCTTGGCCCGGAGCTTCTCGATCAGGGTCAGCAGGTCGGCGGCGGCCGCCTCCAGGTCGAACTGCCTGGGCTTGGCCCCCCAGGTGCCGGAGCAGAGGTCGTAGAAGCGGTGGATCCAGATGCTGTCCGGCGGGATGTCGTCGTGCGTCTCCAGGTACGTCCCCTGGCCGCCCTCGACGAAGATGTGGTAGCCCTCGTCCAGGTGCAGGCGGAGTAAGGGACTCTCGAACTGGTAGAAGACGGGGGAGTCCTCGCGCCCGACGCGGATGTGCGTCGAGCCTTCGTTGAATCCGTAGAACGGATCCGTGACGGCCTTCTCGATCCCCGAGGTGCCCCCGGCGTAACCCCGGACGTAGATGATCGGGAGCCTGGCGGACGGCGTGCTCATGGCCGGCCTGCCCTCTCCGCGGCCGGCACCGGCCGGCACCGGCCGACCCGTTGGCGTGGTCCTTCCTCCCTCCAGTGTCGGAGCCCGGGCCCGGGCTGTCACCCCTGGGATCCGGACCGTCGCAGGCTCGTCACCGCCCGTCCCGCGGGAGGTGTCGCGGCCCGGTGGCGGCGAACCGTTCGAGGGCCGCGAGGATCGCGTCGCGCATGACCGGGCTGCCGGTGTGGCCGGACTCCCGGACGACCGTCAGCTCGGCGTCCGGCCAGGCCTTCGCCAGCTCCCAGGCGGTCGCGAGCGGCGAGCCGAGGTCCAGGGCGCCGTGGATCAGCACGCCCGGGATGCCGGCGAGCCGCCCGGCGTCGCGCAGGAGCCGGCCGTCCTCCAGGAACGCGTCGTGGGAGAAGTAGTGGGCGGTGATCCGGGTGAAGGCCATCAGGGCGTCGTCCGGGCGGTCGCCGTAGGCGTTGGGCGTGCCGAGCACCTCGTGGGCGATCACCGCGTCCTCCCAGGTGGCCCAGTCCCGGGCGGCCTTGCGCCGGACGGCCTCGTCCGGACTGTTCAGCAGCCGGCTGTAGGCGGCCACCAGGTCGCCGTCCCGGTCCGCCGGCGGCAGGGCGTCCCGGAACGCCTCCCACGGGCCGGGGAGCAGCCGGCCGACGCCCCGGTAGAGCCAGTCGGTCTCCTCGGGCCGGGTCATGGTGACGCCGCAGATCACGATCTCCGAGACCCGCTCGGGGTGGGTCTCGGCGTAGGCGAGGATCAGGGTGGACCCCCAGGAGCCGCCGTACAGCAGCCACTGCTCGATCCCCAGGTGCTCGCGGAGCTTCTCCATGTCCGCGATCAGGTGGGCGGTGGTGTTGTGCTCCAAGCCGGTGGCCGGGTCGGCGGCGTGCGGCAGGCTGCGGCCGCAGCCGCGCTGGTCGAACTGGACCAGGTGGTACCGCTCCGGGTCGAAGTACGCCCGGCTGGCCGCCCGCAGGCCGGAGCCGGGCCCGCCGTGCACCACCAGCGCCGGCTTGCCCCGCGGGTGGCCCGAGGCCTCCCAGTGGATCCGCTGGCCGTCGCCGACGTCCAACAGCCCCTGGGCGTACGGCTCGCTGATCGGATGGAACCCGGACACGGCGACGAACCTCCTGGGACGAGCGGGGAGGGGCTGGGGCGAGCTGGGGCGAACGGCCGGACCTCGCGAGGCTACCCGCCCGTTCGCCCACCGTCGATCGCCGGTGCGGCGCGCAGCCCTCGGAGCGGCGCGCGGCTCGTCGGTGCGGCGCGGCCCGTCGATGCGGCGCGGCCCGTCGGTGCGGTGCGGCCCGTCGGTGCGGCGGGGTCCGTCGGTGTGGCGCGGCCCGTCCGGGTGAAGGCCCGCCGGTGTGGCGGACCGTCAGCCTGGCCGGTCGGCCGCGCGGTTCAGCGCCGGTCCGGTGGCAGGAGCGTGGCGAGCCCGTCGAGGATGCGGTCGAGGCCGAACTCGAACCGGGCGTCCATCGCCGGCTGGGTGAGGTCGTCGGCCAGGGCGACCAGGTTGGGGAACTCCTCGGGCGGCAGGGCGCGGAACCGGTCGCCGGCGGCCGCGGCGATGGCGCCCCGGCTGGTGCCCGTGGTCTCGTCGGCCGAGATCGGGGATTGCTCCTGGAGGACAAATCCCTGGACGTAGGCGCCGAGCAGGTACGTGGTCATGGCGGCGTCCGCGTCCGTGAACCCGGCCTCGCGCAGCCGGTCCAGCTGCTCCTCCATCAGCCGCAGCAGGTGCGGGCCGGGGGCGAGTCGCCCGGCGACCACCTTGGCGGCGTCGCGCTTGTCCAGCAGCAGCCGGCGGTAGCGGCGGCTGTACTCGCGGAACTGGCTGCGCCAGTCGCCCTCGCGCGGCGGGGCGACGGCGTCGGCCATGATCTCGTCGTTGAGGAGGTCGAGCAGCTCCTCCTTGTTGCGGACGTGCCAGTACAGCGAGGCCGCCTTCACGCCGACCTCGGCCGCCACCTTGCGCATGGACAGGCCGGCCAGGCCGTCCCGTTCCAGCACCCGCAGGGCCGCTACGGCGAGGGCCTCCCTGGTCAGCGCGGGCTGGGCCCCGGTGTCGTCGTCCGCCGGCATGGGTCTCGCTCGCCTCCCGCGACCGCGGGGCGCGCCCGTGCCCGCGGGCCCACCCCTGTCCGGACTCCCGCGACCGCGGGAATCCCGCTTGCAATCTAACACCGTTAGGGGCACTCTGTCCGTGCCGGTCGGTCCCTAACGCTGTTAGGGGCCTGGAGGATGGAGGAGATCCATGGGGGAGTCGGGCGCCCTGCGCAAGCGGCTCGCACTGGCGACGCTCTGCGTCACCATGTTCATGTCCATGCTGGACAACGTCATCGTCAACCTGGCCCTGCCCCGGATCGGGCAGGAGCTGGACGCCGGGATCAGCGGGCTGCAGTGGGTGGTCGAGGGCTACAGCCTGGTCTACGCCGCACTGCTGCTCACCGGCGGTGCACTCGGCGACCGCCACGGCCGCACCCGGGTGTTCCGGCTCGGGCTCGCCCTGTTCACGGCCGGGTCGGCGGTGGCCGCACTCGCCGGAACCACCGGCGTCCTGGTCGCGGCCCGGATGCTCCAGGGCGTGGGCGCCGCCCTGCTCACCCCGGGCAGCCTGGCGATCCTGCGGCAGGTCTTCACCGACGAGCGCGAGCGGGCCCGGGCGATCGGCCTCTGGTCGGCGGTCTCCGCGCTCGGCCTCTCGGTCGGTCCGGTGATCGGCGGGCCGATGGTCGACCACCTGGGCTGGGCCAGCGTGTTCTGGATCAACGTGCCGATCGGGGTGGCCGGGCTGGTCCTGGCGAGCCGGGTGCTGCCGGACATCGCCCCGCGGCGGCGGCGGATCGACCTCGGCGGCCTGGCGCTCTCCGCGGCCGGCCTCGGCGCGCTCGTCTACGCGCTGATCGAAGGCCCCTCCCGGGGCTGGACCGACGCCCGGGTGCTCGGCTGCGCGGTGGCGGCGGTCCTGCTGCTGGTGGCGTTCGTCCTGCTCGAACGACGTCTGCCGGAGCCGATGCTGGAGCTGGGGCTGTTCCGCGACGGCGTGCTCGGCGGGGCCCTGCTCAGCGGGTTCATGGTCAGCTTCGGGATGTTCGGCGCGATGTTCTTCCTGCCGCTGCTGATGCAGGGCGTCCTGGCCTGGGCGCCGACCGACGCCGGGTACGCGGGGCTGCCGATGTCGGCGATGATCGTCGCCGGTGCGCCGCTGGCGGGGCGGCTGACCGGCCGTCACGGCCCCGGCGTGCCGCTGGTGCTGGGGCTGCTGCTCTGCGCGGCCGGGCTGGGCGGGCTCTCGCTCTACGGCGACCAGGCCCGCTACCCGGAGTACCTGTGGACGCTGTTCACGATGGGCCTCGGGATGGGCATGACGTTCACGCCCGTCTCCATCGCGGTGCTCCAGCGGGTCACCCCGGCCAGGACCGGGATGGCCTCGGCGACCATCAACACCCTGCGCGAACTCGGCGGCGTGGTCGGCGTCGCGGCCCTCGGCGCCGTGCTGACCCACCGCCTGACCGGCACCCTCACCGACTCGCTGGCCCGGCTGGGCGTTCCGCCCGGCACGGCGGGCCGTGCCGCCGACGCGCTGGCCGGGGCGGGAGCCGGGCACGGCGGCCCGACCGGTCCCGGTGGCGCCGGGGCGTCGCTGACCGGGCCGGTGCAGGCGGCGGTGGACGGTGCGTTCGTCGACGGCGTGCACCTCGCGGTGCGCTGCGGCGCGGCCGGGCTGGCGGCCACGGCCGCCCTGGTCGCGGTCCTGCTGCTGCGGCGGGGCAGCCGGTCCGGGCCGGCCGCGCCGGCGAGCGGGCAGCCGCGGCCCGTGCCGTCGGCGGGCACCCGGTCGGCAGGCACCCCGTCGGCGTGAGCGCGTGGACGGCGCGAGCGCGTGGACGGCGCGAGTGCCGCGGGCGCGGCGGGCCGACCCGCGGTCATCGTTGGGCGGTCACCCGACGGCGCGCGCCCGCCGGCCACCGCCGCCCACTCACCCCCGCCCGGCCGCCTCGACCGCCGTCTGGGCCGCCCGGGCGAGCTCCCGGCGGGCCCGCCAACGCTCCCTCCCCGGCCCGGCCGGGGCCGCCGGCACCGCAACCGGCGGCAGCAGCGGCAGGAACGTCACGTCCGCCACCAGCCCGCGCACCGCGACCACCCGGGCGAGCGAGCTGAGCAGACCGTCCTCGCCGACGAAGGCGGGCGCGCGGGTGGGCCGGCCGTCCGCCAGCCGGTAGCGGATCGTCACCGGCTGGACGGGGGTGCCGGCCTGGACCGCGGCCTCGAAGAAGGCGGGCCGGAACCGGCCGCTCTCCCGCCCGCACCAGGTCGACCCCTCCGGGAAGACGACCACCGACCGGCCCCTGCGGAGCACCCCGGCGACGGCGGCGACCGTGCCGGGGAGGGCGCGCAGCCGGTCGCGGTCGAGGAAGACGGTGCCGCCCCAGGCCACCAGCGGCCCGAGGACGGGCCACCGGCCCACCTCGGTCTTGGCGAGCGAGCGGCCGGGCCGGCCCGCCGCGATCAGCGGGACGTCCAGCCAGGAGACGTGGTTGGCCACCACCAGCACCCCGCGCTCGGCCGAAGTGGGCGGTGCGAGCCGGACGTCGATCCCGAGCGAGCCGAGCAGGGTGCGCGCCCAGAGCCGGACCAGCCGGTCGCGCGCCGCCGGCGGGAGGGCGCGGACCGGAAGGCTGAGGCCGATGCCGGTGACGAGCACCGTCAGGCAGGCGGCCAGCCGCAGCGCCCGCCGGGGGAGCGCGACCACGGGGGCCCGGTCGGTCAGACAGGTCTCCGGCGTGCAGGGCGCGGTCGGCAGCCAGGCGCTCACGAGGCGGGGGACGCGCCGGCGCCGGCGGCGGGACCGGTGAGCCCGGGCGTCCCGGAGAGGAAGTGCCGCAGGTAGCGCGGGTCGGTGCGCTCCAGCGACAGCAGCACGTACAGGTCGGCGGTGGCGAAGTCCGGGTCGTGCGCGGGCGCGCCGCAGACCCAGGCGCCCAGCCGCAGGTAGCCGCGGAGCAGCGGCGGCAGGGCGGCCCGCCCGGCCCGCGGGACGCCGGTCGCGTCCCAGGGGCGGTGCGGGCTCACCCGGTACTGCTCGGGGGCGAGGTACTTGGCGTTGACGGTGTCCCAGACCCGGGCCGCGGTGGCGCCGCCGTCGTCCAGGGCGATCGAGCAGCAGCCGCCGACCCAGGTGTTGCCGGTGTCCGCGAGGTAGCGGGCGATGCCGCCCCACATCAGGTTGATCACGGCGCCGTTGCCCCGGTGGTCGGGGTGGATGCAGGAGCGGCCGAGCTCGACCAGTCCGGCGCGCAGCGGGGTCAGGTTGGCGAGGTCGAACTCGCCGTCCGAGTAGAGCCGGCCGGCCCGCCGGGCGGCCTCGGGGCGCAGCAGCCGGTAGGTGCCGACCACCGCGCCGTGCTCGCCCTCCCGGACCAGCAGGTGGTCGCAGAACTCGTCGAACGGGTCGACGTCCAGGCCCGGCAGCGGGCTGTGCAGCACGGCGCCGAGCTCGGCGGCGAACACCCGGTGACGCAGTCGCTGGGCGGCGCGCACGTCGTCCTCGTCGCGGGCCAGCCCGACGGTGTAGGCGGCGGGGGCCTGCGCGGACGCGGGCGTGGGCGCGGACGTGGGCGCCGACTGGACGGCGGTGGGCTGGACGGTGGCCGGCCGGGCCGGGCGCGGGGAGGGTACCGCGGCGGTCGGGCCGGGGGTGACTGCGGGCGGAGCGTACGTGGGGACGGTGGTCATGGCGGACCCTCCAGGGCAGCACGGACGGCGGCGGCCACGGAACGCCGTGGCACCGGCCCGGTCCGCTCGGTCGTGGGGCGTGCGAACCGGTATCCGTATGTTTCTCCGGGCCGGCTGGCGTCCACGTTGCGGTTCGGAGGAGCGCAGATGTGCACCTGCTGAATGGGGCCACCCGGCGCCTGTCGGACACCTGCCCGCTGGCCGCCCGCCGCCGTCCGCTCCGTTCCACGGGGTGGCGCCGTCGGCGGAGGTGCCGACGGGGTACGGGGACGGTGCCCGAGCACCCGGGTGGGCGACGCGGCCCGGGTGCCCGGCCGCCCGCGTGACGATCGCCCACGCCCGGGCCGCCGTCCCGCGGGGCCACCGGCCCCGGCGCGCGGGATCGGGGCCGTGCGGGAGCCGGGCTCAGCCGGCCGACCACCCCTGCGGGTCGACTCCGCCCGGCACGGCGTCGGAGGGGCCGTAGGGCTCGCGGGTGAGGACGAAGGAGCCGAGGTCCAGGTGGCTGACCGAGCCGTCGGCGGCCGGCACCGCCCGCAGCGTCTCGCCCGCGTAGTAGTTGTCCAGGCCCGTCCAGGTGCCGTCCGGCTCGGCGCGGAACCGCGAGCTGCGGGTGCCGCCGGCCAGCGGGGCCAGCTCCAGCATCCGGTTTGCCTTCAGCCGCAGCGCGTGCGCGGACGCGCCCCAGTACCAGGGACCGGTGAGTGCGAGCAGGTCCGGGTCGACGGCGGGCAGCGGCCGCCACGGCTCGGGCAGCCGGGGCTCGTGCCGGGCGGTGAGGGCGATGAGGTCCGCCGCGACGAGCGGGGTGTTGGCGCCACTGGTCGCGTTGGCGAGCGCGATCGCCGCCAGGCCGTCCTTCTCGCTGATCCAGAGCCCGGCCGTGAAGCCCGGCATCGAACCGGAGTGCCCGTACAGCACCCGGCCGTCGTGGCGCAGCAGTTGCAGGCCGAGGCCGTAGCCGCCGGTCCAGTCGTCGCTCTCCGGGCCGACGGCGGGCCGGCGCATCTCGGCGAGCGTGTCGGCGGCCAGCACCTCGTCGTCGCCACCGGCCAGGAAGGCGGCCCAGCGGGCCAGGTCGGCGGCGGTGGACCAGAGCTGCCCGGCCGGCCCCATCAGACCGGTGTCGGTCAGCGGCTCGGGCAGCATGACGTCGGCCCAGGGGTGGACGGCGAAGCCGCCGGCGTGCGGGTGCCGGGGGAGCAGGGTGGTGCGGTCCATGCCGAGCGGTTCGAGGATCTCGCGGTGCAGCACCTCGCCCCAGGAGTCGCCGCGCAGCCGCTCGACCAGCGCGCCGAGCAGGGCGTAGCCGGGGTTGGAGTAGTGGTGGCGCCGCCCGGCCGGGTGCTTCTGCGGGCGCTCGCGCTCCAGGATGTCGCCGAGGGCCGGGCGCAGTGCGCCGTCGGTCCGCTCCCACCAGGGCCCGGGGGTCTCGGCGGCGATCCCGCCCGCGTGGGCGAGCAGCTGGGCGACGGTGGCGTCGTCGGCCGGGGTGCCGGGCAGGTGGCGGCCGAGCGGGTCGGCCAGGTCGAGCAGGCCCTCGTCGCGCAGCCGCAGCACCAGCACGGCGACGAAGGTCTTGGTGAGCGAGCCGATCCGGTACTGCACGTCGGCGGTGGGCGCATGACCGTCGACCATGCCGCGGGCGTCGCTCCAGACCAGTCGGCCGTCCCGCACCACCGCGGCGACCAGCGAGGGGGTGCGGCCCTCGGACTGGGCCACCGCGATCCGGTGCAGCAGGGCGCGGCGGGTGGTGGGGAGCAGCTCGTCGTACTGGTCGGTCATCTGGTCCTCTGAACGAGTCGGTCTCACGGGTCTCACGGATCGAACGGGTCGGCGGGGACGCGGCCGTCGGCGGCCACCGGCGGCCACCGGCTGACCGCCGGCCCCGGCCGGGACCTCGCGGACGAGGGCCCGGCCGGGGCGGATCGGCGGTGCGGACGCTACCGTGTCGGGCGGACCTGCGTGATACTCGCGTCGCCGGCCCGGCGTTTGGCCTCCATCTCGTCGACCAGCTGCAGGACCGCCGCGTCCATCTGCTCCTTCGTCATGTTCGGCCCGTACTTCTCGTACAGATCCATGCCGATGGTCATCGACATGTCGTCACCCGGGTCGTTGGTGCCGGTACCGCCGGTGCCGGCGTTGGCGGCTTCGATGAGCTCCAGCCGGCTGATTCCGGCCGACCGCCCGACGTACCCGTAGTGGATGTTGGAGTAGATGTCGTACGAGACCTCGACGTCCCGGTCGGGGACCTTGAAGTAGAAGTCGTTACTCGACTGGAGGTCGTAGCGCTTCTCCAGGATCGGCTTGTGATCCCACGGACCACCGCTCTTGACCTGCTCGTACCAGATCGCCAGCCCCACCGCGCGCGGCCCGGCCATCGAGCCCGGCACCGGGTTGATGACGGCCCAGGGACTCTCGCTCTGCTCCATGTTCCACCGGATGTCCTTGACCTGCGACGAGTTGATGTTGGTCTTCATCTCGTCGAAGATGAAGTTCGAGGCATCGGCGTAGTGCGCCTCGCCCAACCCGGCCTTGGCACTGCCGAGCGTGCTGTACGAGCCCGGGTTGAACTCGTTGTCGCTGCCGCCGGTGTTGCGCCCCAGCGCCCAGGCGGCCGCGCGGTCCGCCTCGTGGGCGGCCGCCCGCGCGTTGACGATGGCCTTTTCCAGCGCCTTGATGTTCTGCTCGTTCTGGATGCGCTTCCCCAGATCCAGCTCGACCGGGGCCTTCGTGTGCGCCTTCCCGCCCGCCCCGACGACCAGGCCCAACCGCGGCGCCTCCTCGTCGGCAAGCCGCAGCAGCTCCCTGCGGGCGGCGGTGATCGCCGTGTGGGCCTCCACCAGGACGCCGTGGATGGCGTCCGCCTCGGTCATGGCGTCGTACAGCTCCTTCGACACCTTTCCCATGAAGTCCTGCGCCGCGTCCGCGTCGGCGCCGTGCCAGCTGGCGCTGGTCGGCACGATCACCTGGTCGCGGTAGTTGTCCTGCTGCGCGCCCATCACCCGGGCGGCCTTCGACCACTGGTCGGCAGCCTCCTTGAGGTCGGCGAGCGGCGCGGCCAGGACTTGTTCGTATGTCAGCATGCTCATCCCCGTGCTGTGTTCGATCCCGTCCGCATCGGCGGCGGGGTCAGTGGAACTGCGAGCCCATCCCGCGCATCTGTTGTGCGATGCCGTTCTCGGTCGCACTGTGGCCGGCGGCGCTCTCGTCGAGGTTGCGGCCGGTGAGCTCGATCGCCCTGAGGATCGAGACGGTCTGCCGGGCCCAGCGCGCGCTCGCCGCCTGGAGCGCCACCCCCAGCTCGAAGTCCTGGTGCTGCAGCATGCTGCCCGCCTTCCCGCTGGCATACTCCGGCAGCTTCCCGCCGGCCTGCACGGCCGGGGCTATCTCCCGGCAGTGCCCGGCGGACTTGCGCAACACCCCCGTGTCGACGCCGATCCCGCCCGAACCACCGTTCTCGCCTTCCGCCATCCCTGCTGCCCCCTTCGTCGCCGGGGCCTTCAGCCTGCGGCATCGCCAGGCCGACCGGCCCGAATCATCGTACGACTGTACGTTTCTGACGGGGTGGAACGATAGCGGCGATCGGGCCTTCCGGAGGCCGGCCGTCCACCTGTCAGTCGCGTGGTGCAGAGTGTGGCGCAGCACGTACAGCCGGCGACCAGCGAGGAGGGCACCGTGTTCGACAGCCTTCACGAGACCGACTGGGCCGCCCTGACCCACGCCCACGGCCCCGCCGACGACGTGCCCGACATGCTGCTCGGCCTGCTCGCCCCGCACGCCGGCGAACGCGGGGCGGCCCTGGACGACCTGTGCGACACCGTCCACCAGCAGGGCGACGTGTACGACTCCACCCTCGCCTGCGTGCCCTTCCTGTTCGAACTGCTCGCCGCGCCGGACCGGCCCGACCGCGGGCCGGTGGCCGAACTGCTCACCGACATCGGCGAGTCCGTCCACCACCACCTGGTGGACGAGGAGGAGGCGGAGAGCGCCGGCGCGTCCCGCTGGCGCGTCCTCCTCGCCCGCGGCCGGGCCGCCGTCACCACCCGCGCCGACGCATTCGTACCGCTGCTCACCGACCCCGACCCGGCCGTACGCCGCGCCGCACCGCGGGCGCTCGCCCGGCTGCACCCCGACGGCCCCGCCACCCTCGACCGGCTCCGCGACCGGCTCCCGCACGAACCCGACACCGAGGCCCGCATCGCCCTCGCCACCGCCGCGGCCCTGGCGGCCGAGCGCTTCCCCGACCTCGCCGGGCCCGCCACCGGCTGGCTCACCACGCTCGCCGCCGACCCCGACCAGCCCGCCGCGCTCCGCCTCGCCGCCACCGCCCGGCTCGCCGACCGCGCCGCCGGCCCGCTGCCCGCCGACACCGTCGCGGCCGCCGTCGACCTGCTGCGCCGCATCCCCGCCCACCAGGCCGGCCGCTCCACCGACACCGCCCTGCGGATCCTCCACCGCGCCCTCGGCGACCGGCTGGACGACCGGGTGGCCCTCTACACCGAGCAGCTCACCGCCGCCGACCCGGCACTGCGCCGCGGCGCCGTCCGGCAGACCCGTCAGCTGTTCCACGAGCTCCGCGGCCCGTACGGCGGGCTGGTCGCCCTGCTCGGCCGACAGCTCGCCGACCACGACCGCAGCCCGGGCAAGGCCGCCGCCGCCGTCCTGGCGGACCTCTTCGGGCTGGCCGCCCCGGCCGCCGACGCCGTCGCCGCGAGCCTCGCCACCGTCGCCGACCCGTGGGACGACCACCGGGCCGACCACCGCCCCGACGACCACCCCGACCCGCGCGACCTGCTCCGGATCCTCACCCGGCTCGGTGACCCGCGCGCCCTGCCGGCCCTGGCCGCCGCCCTCGACCGACCGGTGCTCCCGCCCGACCTCGGCTTCCTGATCGCCGACCTCGGCCCGGCCGCCGCCCCGCTCGCCACCCCGCTGCGCGAGCGCCTCGCCGCCCTGCCGATCGACCGCACCCCGCGCCACGACCAGGCCGACCCGCTGCTCACCGCCCTCGGCGCGTTCGGCGGCGCCGACGCCGTCCCCGCCGTCCTCCGCCTGCTGCGCGCCGTACCCACCGGCCCGGTGGCCGGCTCCGCCCTGCGCGCCCTGACCCGGCTCGGCCCCGCCGCCGCCGAGGCCGCCCCCGACCTGCGGGCGCTGCTCGCCGACCCCGACTCCCCGCAGGCCCTGCCCGCCGCGGCCGCCCTCTGGGCCGCGACCGGCGACAACGCCGCCGTCCTGCCCCTGCTCCTCGCCCGGGCGGCCGGCACCGACCCCTGGGCCCGCCGCGACGCCGCCAAGGCCCTCACCCCGATCGGCCCGGCCGCCGCCGAGGCCGCCCCGGCCCTGCGCGCGATGCTCACCGCCCCCGACGTCTGGGTCCGGGTCGACGGCGCCACCGCCCTCTGGCACACCACCGCCGACGCCGAGGCCGTCCTCCCCGTCCTCACCGCCGCCTGGACCGCGAACCCGCACACCCGCACCGCCGCCGCGGCCTGCCTCACCGCCATGGGCCCCGCCGCCGCCTCCGCCCTCCCACTCGTCCGCACCGAACTCGCCGCCGCCCGCCGCCACAACGCGGGCTTCGCCGGCAGCCACGTCATCGCCGACGACGAACGACTCCTCGCCACCTGCCGCACGGCAGTGGCGGCGATAGCCCCGGCGGGCGCCCGCGCCGGCTCACGCGGCGACGGGTGACCGCTCGGCCTGCACCGGACTGCCGAGCGCAGCCGGCAGCGGACGGCGGGCGAGCTCGGTCTTCAGCACGATCTCCGTCTCCCGGCGGGCCTGCTCGGCCCCCGCCGGGACCGCCCGGGCCAGTCGGAGGTCGTGCAGGGCGACCGCGAGCGGGGCCCGGGCCAGCAGGTCGGACTTCCGGCCGATCTCAGCCAGCGCCCTGAGGTACGCGGTCTCCGCGGTGACGGGATCGCCACGTTCCAAGGAGTTGAGCCCCATGTCGAACAGCAGCATGGCGGGGTCGTCCGAGGTCGCCAGTGCGCGCAGGTAGGTGGCCGAGGCAAGGTCGTGAAGCTTGAGGCGGTAGAGACACCAGCCCAAGTCGTGAAGCGTCGGGGAGTCGGTGGAACGGGCGTCTGACAGCCGCTCCACCACCTTGCGGTAGCCGAGTTCGGCCTCATCCAGCCGTCCGGCAAGCAGATATCCGTTCGACCGGTGCCGAAGGGGGGCCGGGTCGCCCACAGCCAGTGCGCAGGCCCGTTCGTAGGCGCCGAGCACCTTAGCGATGTCTACCGGCTCGTTGTGCTCCAATGCCCAGCCGAACGCGGCGAACCCGCTGCTCTCGAACGGCGGGAGGAGCACCGCCTCCTCGAACGCTGCCACGGCCTGAGGCCATGCGGCCACGCTCGACAGGAGGTCGCCCAAGGTGAGCAGCGCGTCCCGGGTGCGCGCACGGGCCAGTGCCCGGGCGGCGGTCGCCAAAGCGGTGAAGAAGAGTCCGCACTGGCTCTCGGTGACGGCGAGTTCGGTGAGCAGGCCGATGACAACCGAGTCGTCCGCGCCTGTCCGTTCTGCGAGCCGGACGGCGCGACGGTAGGCGCCCAGGGCCTCGACGAGGTTGCCGGCGTGTAGGCTGACGCGGCCGATGAGCTGTACCGCCTCGACGTCGTCGGGCTGCTGTTTGAGGACCTCGGCCAGGATGCGCAGTGCTTCGGCATCGCGGTCGGCCACACTGAGGACCGCTGCGTACTCCTTCGACAATTCCGGGTCATCGGGACGCCTCGTGCGGGCTTGCTCAACGGCGGCGAGCCCCGACCGCAGACGGCCGCGGTCGTTCTCCAGCAGCCAGAGCCGCTGGAGCGCGAACCGGTTCGTGGGATCGATCTTTACGGCCAAGGTGAGGTTGTCGACGGCCTGTTGGTCCTCGCCCCGGTTGAGGTGGAGGACGCCGAGGGAGGCCAGTGCCCCGTCGTGATCGGGTGCGACAGCGACCGCCCTGTCGAGGAAGTCAAGTGCCTCGTCGAAACGGCCTAGCAGCCGGTAGGCGTCGCCGAGACAGTAGAGGGTCTCGGCGTCCTCCGGGCCGGCGTCCACCCCCTCGGGCGGGAGAGCCCGGCGCAGCTGCTCCACCGCACCGTTGTACTCGTCCAGCCAGTAGAGCGCCCGTCCGCGCAGAGCGAGGACCTCCCGTGTGGCCACCCCCGCGTTGACCAGCAGGTCCAGTTCGGCCAGCGCCTCGGAGTTGCGCCCGACCGCAATGAGCAGCTCGCCCAGGGTCGCCCGGCGCTCCCAGCTGTCCGGGTCCAGTTCGACGGCATGCCGGTGGGCCAGGACCGCGTCGTCGTGGCGCTGATGCCGGAACAGCGCGAAGGCGAGTTGTTCGAACACATCGGGGTTTTCCCCGGCTTGCCGGGCGGCGGTTTCCAATTGCTCGGCGGCCTTGGCGTTGGCGGCAGCTGCCTCCTCTCGCAGGCGTGCTGCCGTCCCGGAGTCGTCCGCTGTCATAGCTTGGTCAGAGAAGTCGTCGCTGGTACGGAGGTAGGCCTCGCCAAGACTGGCATGTGCCCACCAGTCGTCCTGCCCGTGGGCTAGGGCTTCTTCGAGACGGCCGACGGCCTCCTCGGTACGGTCGGCTGCGAGCAGTGCCTGGCCCAGGGTCGCCACGGCGTACCAGTACGGCGGGGCGAGCCTGATCGCCTCGCGGAGCTCGGTGATGGCGGCCTCGTGATCGTCCAGGCGACGCAGCGCCTCACCGAGGACAGCATGTGCGGCCGCATGTGTGGCGTCTTGGGCGACGGCGCGCCTAGCCAGGCGTTCGGCGTCGACCGTGGCCGTCCGGTCTTGAGGGCCATGGGAGTTCAGGATTGCACTGGCCATCCCGGTCAGCGCCTCCACCGAGTCCGGCTGAAGCGCGAGTGCCCGCCGGTAGGACGTCTCGGCCGCCTGGTGGTGCCCCTGAGCGGTGAGGACGTCGCCGCGCAGGGCCCAGCCTGCGGGCCAGTCACCGTCGGTGTAGGTGAGTCCGTCCACGAGCTCACGCGCATCCTCCAGGCGGTCCGCCAGGATCAGAAGCTCGGCGAGGACAGGGAGGGCAGGGCTTCGCCACGGCGCAAGGTCCACGGCCTGGCGCAGATCGGCGATCGCCTCCGGATACGCGTCGGGATCGGCGTCTCTCTCGGCCCCAGTCGCTCGCAGCTGCGCCCGCAGGATCAGCGCGTTGACGTAGTGCGGGTCGACCTGGAGGGCTCGCCGGAGGGTCTCCAGGGCCTCGTCCGTGGCGCCCTGCTCGATCTGGGCGGAGGCGAGCTCGACCAGGATGAACGGGTTCCTCGGGTCGACCCAGTCGGCCGTCCGCAGGGCGGCGACCGCCTCGTCGATCCGGCCGAGGGCACGTGAGACCTGACCGTCCAGGAGGTGGACAACCGGATGCCGGGGGAGCAACTCCTTGAGTCTGTCCAACGGCCCGGCGGCCTCCTTGGCCCGGCCGTCCAGGGCCAGTGCCTGGATCAGGACGATGAGTCCGTCAGGCGTCGCGGCGAGGTCGCTCGCGTCGGCCTCAACGGCACGGATGGCTTCCCGGGGCAGCCCTGCCTCGAGAAGTTTGTAGCCGACCATGGCGCGGTCCGACGCGCTCGCCGCCAGGCTGACCGCGGTGCGGAGCACGTCGGCCGTCCTGCTCCCACCTGCCGCGGCTAGTGCCGTTCCGAGGGCCAGCGCAGCGGCGAAGTCTCCGGGCGCGAGCGCAGTGGCCCGCTCGGCCGTGGTCACCGCGCGAGGGATGTGCCGCACGGCCAGATGGGCTTGCGAGGCGGCCGCCCAGGCGGCGGCCACCTCGGCGGGGCTTGCTCCGTGGTCGGCCAGGACGGTGGCTAGGAGCTCCTGCGTCTGCCACTCGTCCGGAGCGTTTCGGGTGGCTTCCCGGAGCTCGTGCAGCGCCTCGGTGGGTTTGCCGGAGCGCCAGAGGGCAAGGCCCAGGGCACGTCGTACATCCGGACTGTCTCCGTGCTGCCGGATCGCCTTCCGCAAGAGCGGCACGGCTGCGCCGTACGCTCCCGTCAGCGCGAGTGCGATGCCGCGGTAGTCGGTGAATTCTTCCAGCAGAGCGGTCTGTTCGGTCCCGGATTCGAAGGTCTTCACGGCCCGCGCGAACACCTCCCGGGTTGCCGCGGGTATCTCCTCGGCCAGGGATTCCGGCTGGTCCGCGAGTTTGCACAGGCCGAGCAGGACGCCTGCGGCAGCGGCGATGGCCAGCGTGTCCGCCGCGTCGGCGCTGACCGTGCCGAGGTTCCACTGGGCGCGTCCGATCCGGCCTGCGGCCTCGGCGGCTTGGGGGACTCGCCCCTCGGCGTAGTCGGCCTTGGCCTGGTCCAACTGCCGTCGCAGCACGGCCGCCGACGAGGAGGTGTGCGCGGCCCGGGCATCGGTCGCGGGGAGCCAGGGGCCTGGCGGGCGGAGGGCCCCGGGCTGCCTACGCGAGAACATCGCGGCCTCCCTGCGGTGGGCGGACCGGGACACGGTTGTGCCCGGGGACCGTTCCCCTCGGTTTCGGGGTGCCCCAGAGCTTGGCGACCCGGTCGGTGATCGACTGGGCGAGGTTCGAATCTCCCAGGTTCGTGAGCCGGGCCGCCCAGGCGGCGTTGATGACCTCGCAGACCTTGTACTCCGACGCCGACCCCAAGTCGCCCGAGTCATCGGCCAGCATTGCACGAAGACCGTCCAGAGACTTGGACGCGCCGTACACAGACAGGAAGTCGCCCCGCAGGTCGGTCCTCATCGCCTCACAGAAGTCATCGGTGAAGTCACCGAAGGCGGTATCGTGGAGTCTTGCGGGATGATCAACGCCGGCCAGTGCGTTGGCCCACAGTTGCCGGACGTGCTCCACGACCGGTGCGAGCGGGTTGGTTGAGGTGGGGTCCAGCCGGTGGAGCACGCCGAAGACGAGAGCGGCGCGTTCGACATCGGATGGAAGCGTCGTGGTGGAGGCGTCGTGATGCGGCTGGAACCGAAGCAGGGCTGAAGCACACGCATAGGCGGGGCCCATGGTGTAGGTAGCGAAGGCATCGGCGTAAATCTCCGTGGCGAACTCCGACCGGTGGTCGGGAATTCCCTCCGCCAGCACTGAACGGCTCCGTCGTCCCGACTCACCCGGATCCAGTGCGATGAACAGGCCGAGCTCGCGTGCCACGAATGGCAGCTCCCACAAGCTCCATTCGGGGAAGCCGAGCCGTAGCAGGCGCTTGAGGGCGAGGTGCACGGTGTCCCGCCGGGCGGGAAGCGCGATCATCTCGGCCGGGGTGGTTTCCCCCCTCGTCGGTGCGACGAGTTCCCGGATCAGGTTGTCGGCGATCCGACAGACCTGTCCGTCGAGGGATGCGTCGCGGAGGGTGAGTCCGCCGAGAAAGTCGACGTATTCGGCGAAGACGACCTCGCACTTGGTACTGACCAGGTTCTCGTAGGCGAGCCACGAGTCCCGTTCACTGATTCCTCCGTGCTGGATCTTGTCGCGAAGATCCGCGACGTCGTTGTCGATCGCCGAGCAGTGATCCTCGAGGCTCTGATCGAGCTTGAGATTGTAGCCGTCGATCCTCACCGATGTCTCGCGGGCCCTCCGCAGGATTTCCTGCAGCGCGTAAAGGCTGTCCTGAACTTGGTCGATGAGGTGCGGCAGTCCTATCAGGCGGTTCGTCAATTCGTCTTCTGGAAACTTCATGCGTTCGAATTCGGACCGGTGCTTGTGCAGGTCGAGCAACTTTTCGCGCAGTCCGTTCGGACTCTTGACCAGGGCTTTCAGGGAATCCGCCAGCTCCTTTCCCTGGTCGAGAAAGCCGAAGACCTCCGATCCGGGCGCGAGCTGCTGCTCTAGAGCGCTGAGGGTCTCCCCTCGGCAGGACGCGTCGGAGGCGATGCTCCTGACCCGGTTCACGTAGTCGCCGAGGGTCTCAAGGCGCATGTCGAGCAGCTTCTGACTGGCAGGCATCGGGTCCTCCTCACCCCGCCATGACGCACAGCCTTAGCGCGCTGCGGCTCACTTGGTCGGTCAGCCAGCGGCCCGCATTCCAGTGGTTCAGCCACCACAACCAGGCCGCGCCGACCACCTGTGCGGGAGTCGTGCCGTCCGGCGGACCGGCAGGCTGTTCCGCGAGCCCGGTTGCCAGTCGGTCGACGTCGGCGCCGATCGGGTAGAGGAGATCCGCCGGGGTGTTCGCGGCGAGCTTCCGCACCATGTCGCGTCCCTGCTCGGCCGACTGCTGCGCGGCCGGATCGTCGGGCGGGAGGGGTTCGGCACCGGTACTGCGCCAGAGCGGCTCCACCACGCTGTCGGCGAACAACGCGAACCGGGCGTTCTGGTCCGTGGATGAAGGGCGTTCGCTCATCTCGTGCAGCGCACCCAGCATGGTCACGACCCGGCGGTTCCAGGACGGATGCGTTCCCAGGTCGTCGTCGAACCCGTCCGGTACGGCGCGCAGAGCGATGACGCTGAGCGGGTACGCGGGTCCGAGAGCATAGGTGGCGTAGACATCGGCAAACAGTTCGTTGAGCCAGTCGCGCGCCTTCTTCTCCGTCACGTCCGACACGTCGCGCTCCGCCACGGCGGCGGTGCCCAGGTGAGCGACGACCGGACGGCTGTAGAGGTACTCCGGCTTCGTCTCGGCGAGCAGGTGGTTGGCCGCGTGGTGGCCGAGTTCGTGCACCATGCTGGGAAGCGCCCAGACGGTGGTGTCGGTGAAGCGGAACCGCATCATGCTCGTCGAGGGCGCCAGGAACTCCGACACGTCGACCGAGAGCAGGACGTCCCGCTTGATGCCGGAGCGGATGGTGAGGTCGTCCAGCAGCCGGGTGGTCGCCTCGACGAAGTCCCGTTCCAGGACGCTTCTCTGCATCAGCAGCCCCTGGACGAAGGCGAGCAGCTCGCGCTTGACCGGCGTCAGCTTGTCCTGCTCTGCGGCCAGGTCCGCCCAGCGGGCGTGCTGCGGGTCGTCGGCCAGGCCCTGCAGCTGCCCGGTGGCATCGGCCAGCAGCATGCCGAACCGCTGCTGGGCGGCCTTTCCGATCCCGGCCTCGGCGGACACCTCGCGCAGGGCGCGCATCATCAGCTTCAGATCTGCGAGCTCCTGCCCGATCCGGCCGGCAAGCAGGGCATTCCGGTCCGGGAGGGCTGCGGTCGCCACGACGGCATCACCTCACCGCGTCGAGGACCGTCCCGTGGACTCCGCGCACCAGACCGCGGCCGGTGCCCGAGTCAGCGTAGTCGCTGCCCAGCACCACGCTGGCCGCGACCACCGCCAGGGCGATCGCCCCGATGGCGATCGCCACCTGGGGCAGGACGAGATGGAAGATCGCGGACACCACCCCGACCGCCGCCAGTGCCCCGACGACCGCCTGGGCGACGCCCATCAGCCGACCGAACTGTGAACCGAGCTCGCGCACCCGCCCGGCGGCGAGGTCGAGCCGGTCCGGGTGGAAGCCGTCGCCGGTGAGCGCGCGGCCCACCCCTTGTTCGGCGGCGTCGGCACCGATCACGACGCGGATCATGGCGGGCGTGGTCGCGTCGTCACGGGCGTTCTCCCAGATCGCGTGCACCTTGTCGCGGGCCGTGCGCAGGAAGTCGGCGTGGACGAGGGTGTACAGCCGGTTGAGTGCGGCCTCCACCGCTCGCAGGCCCAGGCGGACGAACCTTCCGACGATCTGGCCCACGCGGACCACTTTGCCGATCTGCTCCCATGCCGCGTCGAAGACGGGTACGGCTTTGCGCGCGAGTGACGCAGCACCCGTGGCCACGTCGCTGACCTGAGCGACCAGTCCGTCGAGCGTCGCCGAGGCCTGCTGCCGCAGTGCGCTCGCGGAGACGGCGGATCCGCCCGAGGCGGCCGGAGGTGTGGGCGGGGTGCTCCAGGCCGCTGCTGTCGGGCCGGAGTTCATGCCGGTGGCAACGGCCTCCGCACTCTCCCGAACGAGCCGGAGCGCCTGGTCCAGTGGTGCGGCGGTGTCCGGAGCGGGCCCTGTCCCGGCGACACCTCCGGGGGAGGCTCCGCTGGTGTCCGGCGCAGGTTCCGCCTCGCCGCCCTCCCCGAGCGCGGCTCCGGCCGCGAAGGTGACCTGTGCGACGTTCAGGTCGCCCACGGTGCCGGTCAGCACCTCATCGGCGGCGGTTTCGCGCTCCTCGGGCGTCTCGCCCCCGGCCCCGCCTTCCACCGCCTCGAAATTGCGGACGGCGAGGTCATCCAGGCCACCGAGAGCCGCCTCCGCGACCAGCGCGAGCCGGTCCGCAGCAGCGGCCCTGTGAGCGGGGTTGTCGAGTGCGTTCCGTAACTCGTGCCCGGCGGCGAGAACGTCCTGGGCGGTGCTGACGACGAAGATCTGCGTAGCATTCGCGGGGCTCATGACAACCTCCCGAGGCGTCGGGTGCCTCGTTCCCCAGCCCTTTTCCCCAGGCTAACCAGCGGTCATGACCGTCAGCAATGGGCAATCGGTCCCGACCGTCAGCCCCTCGTCAGGTCTCCCGTCCCTCCCCGAAGCCCACGGTAGGACCTGCACGCCACGGACTCGGCCAGATACGCTCCGTAGTGGAGTCGCTCCGTCCGGCGGCCCGTCAGGCCGCCGGGAGCGGGGGCAGCTCGGGGCGGTCGAGCCAGGCGGTGAAGAGGCCGCCGAGGGAGGTCCGCGAGTAGCGGGCCGCGTGGGCCACGAAGTCCGCGGTGGTGACGACGCCGTGGCGGTTGAGCGTCGCCCAGTCCATGAGCAGGCGGAAGAAGGCCGGATCGCCGACGGCCGTCCGGAGCGCGTGCACCGTGAGCCCGCCGCGCTGGTACAGCCGGTCGTCGAACATCAGCTTGCGGCCCGGGTCGCCCAGCCGGAGGTCCCGCGGGAGGCGCGACAGCAGGGCGTGGGCGGTGGCCGCGTGCGAGGCGGCGGACGGGCCGCCGCTGTACTCGGACCAGAGCCACTCCGCGTACTTGGCGAGGCCCTCGTTCAGCCAGATGTGGCTCCAGTCGGCGATCGACACGCTGTTGCCGAACCACTGGTGGGCCAGCTCGTGGGCGATCAGCCGCTCGCGCTCCCAGCCGCCGCCGAGGTGGTTGGTGCCGAAGGTCGCCACGCCCTGCGCCTCGACCGGGACGTCCAGCTCCTCGTCGGCCAGGACCACCGCGTACTCGCCGAACGGGTACGGGCCGAAGACCTCCTCGAAGTACGCCGCCATCCGGGGCTGGCGGGCGAAGTCCGTCGCGAACGCGCCGGCCAGCCGCTCCGGCACGTAGCCGGTCTGCCGGACGCCGGGGCGGTCGGCGAGCGGAACCGCGCGGTAGGGGCCGATCGACACCGTGACCAGGTAGGTCGAGGTCGGCGCGGACTGCTCGTACACCCAGGTCGTGCTGGACGCCCGGGTGGTGCGGGTGAGCAGCCGGCCGCCGACCACCACCGTGTACGGGGACGGCGTGGTGACCGCTATCTGGTACGTCGCCTTGTCGGCGGGCCGGTCGTTGCACGGGAACCACGACGGCGCGCCGACCGGCTGGCTGGCGACCAGCGCCCCGTCGGTCAGCTCCTCCCAGCCGAGGCCGCCCCACGGGCTGCGCACCGGGCGCGGGTTCCCGGTGTAGTGCACCTCGACGGTGAACGCGGCCCCCGCCGCCAGGGCCTTGGCCGGACGGACCCGCAGCTTGCCGCCCCGGTGGGTGTAGTGCGCGGCCTTGCCGTCCACCAGCACCCGGCCGATCCGGAACTCGGCCAGGTCGAGCGCGAACTCGGCCAGCGCCGGGCCCGCGACGGCGCTGAGCCGGGCCGTCCCGCCGAGCCGGTTCGGGCCCGGCCGGTAGTCCAGCGCGAGTTCGTAACGGTGGACCTTGTAGCGCGGGTCCCCGCTGTTCGGGAAGTACGGGTCGGGCGCGGCGGTGGGGGCCGCCGGGGCGTGCTGGTGGTTCACCGGGCGGGATTTCACCGGGCTGTGCGCTCCCTGCAGGGTTCGGGACGAGGTGGCGGACGGCGGGGAGGCCGGACCGGTCACGAGGTGGTCTGCCACACCTCGATCGGGTTGCCCAGCCACCGCGTGTCCGCGGGGACCGACTCGGCGCGCATCACCAGCGAGGCCGGGCCCAGCGTGCTGCGCGCACCCACCGTACTGCCGGGCAGCACGATGCCGCCCGGGCCCAGGGTGGCGCCCTCGCGGAGGATGACAGTATCCATCCGCATGATCCGGTCGTGGAAGAGGTGGGTCTGCACCACGCAGCCCCGGTTGATGCTGACCCCGTCCCCGAGCGTGACCAGGTCCGCCTCCGGCAGCCAGTAGCTCTCGCACCAGACACCCCGTCCGACGCCCGCGCCGAGCGCCCGCAGCCAGAGGTTCAGCACCGGGGTCCCCGATACCGAGCCGATCAGCCACGGCACCGCCAGCACCTCCACGAAGGTGTCGGCCAGCTCGTTGCGCCAGACGAAGCCGCTCCACAGCGGGTGCTCCACCGCCCGGAACCGCCCGACCAGCAGCCACTTCGCCGCCACCGCGACCAGGCAGGCCGCCCCGCCCGCGGCCAGCAGCACCAGGCCGGACAGCAGCGCCGCCGCCACCGGCGACCAGGCGGCCGCCAGCCCGGACAGCGCCGCCAGGGTCAGCGCGCCCAGCGCCCCGGAGGCCAGCACCGGCAGCAGCCGGCCCACCTCCACCAGCCCGCGCGCCCAGAGCAGCCGGGCCGGCGGCTCGTACGTCAGGCTCCGGTCCGCCCGGTCGGCCGAGCGCGGCAGCCGCATCGGCGGCATGCCCAGGTAGGAGCCGCCCTTCTTGGCCTTCGCCGGCGTCGCCGACAACACCCCCACCAGCCCCCGCTTGGGGACCGACCGGCCGGGCGCGGTCATCCCCGAGTTGCCGAGGAACGCCCGCTCGCCGACCTTCGCCTCGCCCAGCCGCACCCAACCGCCGCCCAGCTCGTACGGGGCGATCAGGGTGTCGTCGGCCAGGAACGCGCCGTCCCCGACCGTGGTCAGGCTCGGCAGTGCCAGCACCGTGGACACCTCGGCGCCGCGGCCGACCTTCATCCCCAGCGCCCGCAGCCAGAGCGGCGTGACCAGTCCCGCGTACAGCGGGAAGAGCACCTCCCGCGCCTGGTCCATCAGCTGGGTGACCGTCCACGCCTGCCAGCCGACCCGGCCGTGCAGCGGGTGCACCCCCGGCGTCAGCCCGATGCTCAGCAGCCGCACGGCCGCGACCAGCTGCGCCGCGTACACCAGCCCGTAGGCCACGGTGGCCGGGAGCAGGCCGAGCAGGGCGCCGCCGAGCGCCGCGCCGAGGCCGGCGCCGGGGTGGACGAACCGGGCGAGCACCGAGAGCCCCGCGAGCGCCGGCAGGACCGGCAGCAGGCTCAGGGCGGTGCCGCTCGCGCCGTAGAGCGCGGCCCAGCGGGCCCGGCGGGCCGGCCGCTCCTTGGGCCAGCTCCGCTCGGCCCGGCCGAGCTTGACAGCGGGCGCGCCGCCCCAGCGCTGGCCGGTCGGCACCTGCCCGGTGACGCTGGAGCCGGGCACCACCTGGGCCCGCTTGCCGACCCGGGCCCCCGGCAGCAGCGTCGAGCGGGTGCCGACCACGGCGCCCGAACCGACCTTGACCTGGCCGACCTCCAGCCGGTCGCCGTCCAGCCAGTAGCCGCAGAGGTCGACCTCGGCCTCCACGGCGCAGCCCCGGCCCAGCTTGAGCATCCCGGTGACCGGCGGCAGTGAGTGCAGGTCCACCTCGGGGCCGACCTTGGCACCGAGCGCCCGCGCGTAGCGGACCAGCCACGCCCCGGAGAGCGCGGTGGCACCGCTCACCTCGGCGAGCCGTTCGGCGGCCCAGAGCCGCAGGTGGGTCGAGCCGCCGCGCGGGTAGCTGCCGGGGCGCAGGCCGCGCAGCAGCAGCCGGGCGCCGCCGGCCGCGACGGCGAGCCGGCCCGGCGGGGAGTACAGCGCCAGCGCGCCCGCGCCGACCGCCCACCAGGAGGCGGTCGGCGCCCACGGGTAGTCGCCGAACCGGGCGAGGACGTTGCCGAGGGCCAGCAGCGCGACCGTCCAGCGCAGCCCGACCACGGTGAACAGCGGGATCAGGAGGAGCAGCTGGAGCAGCTTGGCCCGGGTCGGCACCGGCGCGACCGTGCGGGCCTCGCCGCCGTTCGCCGCGGTGCGCTCCAGGTGGCGGGCGAGCTTGCGCAGGGTCGGCTGCTGGTAGACGTCGAGCACGGCGGCGCTCGGGTACCGGGTGCGCAGCAGGGTGGTGAGCCGGGCGGCGGCCAGGCTGCCGCCGCCGATCGCGAAGAAGTCCTCGCGCGGGCCGCTCACCGGCACGCCGAGGATCTCGGTCCACTGCTCGGCCAGCCAGGCCTCGGTGCCGTAGAGCTCCTCCGTGGGGCCGGCGGTCTCGAGGTCGGGCAGCGGCCAGGGCAGGGCGTTGCGGTCGACCTTGCCGGAGGTGCGGGTGGGCAGCGAGTCCACGGGCGCCAGCAGCGGGACGAGGGCGGCGGGCAGTTCGGCGCGCAGCTGCGCGACGGCCTGTTCGCGGTCCCAGCCGTCCTTGGTCACCAGGTAGCCGACCAGCAGCTGGTTGCCGCCGCGCGCGGTGCGGACGGCGGCCGCCGCGCCGGCCACGCCCGGCAGGGCCTGGAGGGCGGCGTCGACCTCGCCGAGTTCGATCCGGCGGCCGCCGAGCTTGATCTGCTCGTCGGCGCGGCCGAGGAAGAGCAGGCCGGCGGGGTCGGCCTGGACGAGGTCGCCGCTGCGGTAGGCGCGGTCCCAGCCGAGCGAGGGCAGCGGCGCGTACTTCTCGGCGTCCTTGACCGGGTCGAGGTAGCGGGCCAGGCCGACGCCGCCGATCACCAGCTGGCCGGTGCCGCCCGGGGCGACCGGCGCGCCGGCCTCGTCGACGACGGCGAGGTCCCAGCCGTCCAGCGGCAGGCCGATCCGGACCGGCCCGTCGCCGGTCAGCAGGGCCGCGCAGGCCACCACGGTCGCTTCGGTCGGCCCGTAGGTGTTCCAGACCTCGCGGCCCTCGGTGACGAGGCGCTGCACCAGCTCGGGCGGGCAGGCCTCGCCGCCGAAGATCAGCAGCCGGACCTCGTTCAGCGCCTCGGCCGGCCAGAGCGCGGCCAGCGTGGGGACGGTGGAGACCACGGTGATCTCCTGGTCGGCGAGCCACGGCCCGAGGTCGGCGCCGCTGCGGACCTGCGAGCGCGGGACGGGCACCAGGCAGGCGCCGTAGCGCCAGGCCAGCCACATCTCCTCGCAGGAGGCGTCGAAGGCGACCGAGAGGCCGGCCATCACGCGGTCGCCGGGGCCGATCAGCTCGTCCTGGAGGAAGAGCGCGGCCTCGGCGTCCACGAAGGCGGCGGCGTTGCGGTGGGTGACGGCGACGCCCTTGGGGCGGCCGGTGGAGCCCGAGGTGAAGATGATCCAGGCGTCGTCGGCCGGGGTCGGCCTGCGGGGTGCGGTGGCGCTCCGGTCCGCGGCGGCGGGCCGTTCCGCGGTGACGGTCAGCTCACGGCCGGCGCCGAGCACGGCGGCGACGGCGGCCTCCTCGAAGACCAGCTGGGCGCGTTCGTCCGGGTCCTCGGCGTCCACCGGGACGTAGGCGGCGCCGGCGGCGAGGACGGCGAGGATGGCGATGTAGAGGTCGTTGGTGCCGGAAGGGACGCGGATGCCGACCCGGTCGCCCGCACCGATCCCGGCGGCGGTCAGCCGGCGGCGCTGCTGCTCGACCTCCGCGGCCATCGCGCGGTAGCTGAGCACCTGCCCGTCGTCCAGGGCCGGCTCGTGGGGGTGGGCGCGGACGGTGGCGTCCAGGACGTCGACCAGGGTGCGCGGGGCGGGCGCCGGGCGGCCGGGGAACAGGGCCGGTCCGGCGCCGGGCGCCTCGGCGGCCGGTGTCTCGGTGGTCAGTGTCTCGGTGGTCAGTGCCTCGGCGGCGGCATTGCCGGCGGGGGCGTTGCCGAGGGGAGTGTCGCCGGCAGGGGCGGCGCAGGGGACCGGGCGTGGTGGGGTCTGCGGGGCGGCCTGCGGGGTCTGCTCCGTCTGGCTCGGTTCAGCTGTCATGGCAGCCCGTGCGCTCCTCGTCCTCGCCCCTGTCCCGACCGGTGCTCGGCCCCTGGGGGCGGTGGGAGCACTCGTCTGGTCGGGTGACCCCACTCCGGGGCCGGAGCGGACAACCCGACCGATGGTAGCCCCGGGTGATGAACGGTGTACTGCCCGACACTTCACCCAACTCGCGCCGGAGTGGCCGAATCTGACTGGATGTCACTCAATAACTGAGCTGTCGTGAGTCGATTGTGACGAACTGTCAGCGATTTTGACGGACCGTCAGCCTTTTTTCGAGGCCGTGATCCACGCCACACCGGATTTGCTCCGTTCGGGTGCCGGCCGGCACCCCGGCGGCCCGAGTCCGGACCGCCGGGGTGCCCCGGAGCTCGCCGCCGGATCAGCGGAAGCCGTCGAGGTGCTCGCGCAGGAAGGCCTCCAGGGTGCGGGGCGCGCGCCCGGTCAGGCGGGTGAACGCGTCGTCGGGCCGCTCCGGGCGGTGCACGGCGAGCTGCTGGATCTCGACCACGTGGGACGCCAGCCAGTCCGGCATCCCGGCCCGCCGGACGAGGTGGGCGTGCAGCTCCCCGGGGGTGAGGTCGACGTATCGGACGGGCCGGCCGAGCAGCCCGCTCAGCAGTGTGGCCAGCTCGGGGTGGCTGTACGCCCGTCCGCCGGTCAGCTCATACGTGCCGCCGGCCGGCTCGGGCCGGGTGAGCACGGAGGCCGCGGCGTCGCCGATGTCCCGGCAGTCGACGTAGTTGCACGGAGCGGCGCCCATGGCACCGTGGAACTGCCCGGCGGCGGCGATCCCGGGGGCGAGCAGCAGCAGCTTCTGCATGAACGCGTACGGGCGCAGCACGGTCGCGGTCACGCCCGACGCCCGCAGGTGCTGCTCGACGCGGTGGTGGCCGCGGGAGACGGCCACCGGGGAGTCCGGTTCGGCGGCGGGTGCGGAGACCTTCACGATGTGCTCCACGCCGCTCGCCGCGGCCGCGTCGATGACGCGCAGCTCGTGCTCGACCTGCTGCGGGCCGTTGGCCATGGTGAGGAGGAGCCGGCGGGCGCCGCGGAGGGCCGCGCGCAGCGAGGCCGGGTCGCCGGCGTCGGCCGGCACCGCCTCGACCAGTGTCCGGGTGTGCTCGTCCAGCCCGGCGAGGAGCCGGCCGGGGTCGCGGCCGAGGGCGCGGGCCGGGATGCCGAGCCGGGTGAGACTGCGCAGGGTCGCGCCGCCGGTGGCACCGGTGGCGCCCATGATGACGATCATGTTGTCCGCTCTTTCGGAGGTGTGGGTGGGTGGTCAGTGCTGTCGGCGCCGGCGCGGGCGGCTGCCGCGCCAGCGCCAGGTGATCGCGGTGGCGGCGATGGCGGCGGACAGGGGCAGGTCGAGGGGCAGCCTGGCTGGCCACGGGCTGTGCGCCAGGCTCGGCACCCTCGGCAGCCACTGCGCGCCGGACCAGCCGACCAGGAGGCCGAGGCCGGCGGCGGTGATCCCGAAGCCGGCCGCCAGCAGGGCGCGCGGCGGGCGGAGCGTCCAGGAGTGGGCCGGGCGGCGGTGCAGGCGGGCGCCGAGGACGGCCGCGACCACGGCGGAGGTGCCGGCGATGGTGGTGGCGGCCGCGATCATCAGCTCGGACCGCCCGGTGATCGCACCGCCGACGCCGGCTGTGGCGGCGGGCATCACGTAGGCGGCCAGTACTTCGCGCCAGAGGACGAACGGCGGGGGCTGGGCGGGGGAGTCGGAGGTCTCGGACACTGTCGTGGTTCCTTTGATTAGGTGGCTAACTATTTGTGTTTAGGTGGCTAACTACATGGTCGTGCGGATGCCGGCCTGAGGCTGGGGTCGCCGTGGTGGGCGGCCTGCCGGTCGAGTGGTGCGGGTGCGGGTGCGGGTGCGGGTGCGGGTGCGGGGTGCGGGTGGTGGTGGCCGGCCGGTCGGCCGGGTCGGTGGTCTCAGTCGGCGGTCAGGGCGGACATGCCCTCGACCAGGCGGGCGAGCAGGTCCAGGAACACCGCCCGTTCCTCGATCGAGAGGCCGCTGACCATCGCCTCCATGCGGGCGAAGTGGTCGGGCGCCAGCTCTCGCAGCCGCTCGGCGCCGGTCGGGGTCAGGATCACCACGTTGCCCCGGCCGTCCTCGGTGGACGGCCGCCGGGCGACCAGGCCCTCGCGTTCCAGTCCGTCGACCAGGCCGGTCACGGTCGCCCGCGACACGCCGAGGCTCGCCGCCAGCTGGGACGGCGACTTCTCGCCGCCGTGGTCCTCCAGGTCGGCGAGCAGCCGGTAGCGCCCGGTGGACAGTCCGAAGCGGGAGAAGTGCGCCTCCCCGGCCTGACCCAGTCGCGCGCCCGCCGCCATCAGCCGGGCGGCCACCAGGACGGCCTGCGGATCGGCCGACAACCCGTACCGGCCGAGCTGTCGCCGGGCCTGGTCGAGCGTGGGCGCGCCGTGGCCGGCGTCGCCCTGCGGGGGGTGGTTCGGGGTCATGAAAGTAATATGGCGGCTAATCATCTGCCCCGTCAAGGCCGGCCGTCCGGGCCGCGTGGCGGCCTGCGGTGCCGGCCCCTGAGCCGCCGCCACCCGTGAGTCGCCGCCACCCGTGAGTCGCCGCGAACCGTGAGCCGCTGCGGCCCGGGGCGCGGCTTCGGCCCGGGCGCCGCTGGGGCCCGGGCCCGGGTGGGGGTGCGGGTGATTCGGCCGGGCCGTGGGTCAGGGCCGACCGGCCGCGGGGGTGATCCGCGGCGGGGTCCAGTCGGCGTGCCGGAGCGCCGTGCTGATCATCGCACCGGAGGGGGTCAGACGGATGGCGGTGTTCCGGGCGGCGACGGCCAGCGGGTGGGCGAGCTGCTGACCCATCCGGCCCGCCCGCCGGGCGTCCCGCGCCACCGTCTGGCTGCGCGGGCGCCGCTCGGCGTCGTACCGGGCGAGCGCCGCCTCCACGGTCGGCTCGGTGCCGAGCGCCGCGGCCAGGGTCACCGCGTCCTCCAGCGCCTGGCAGGCACCCTGCCCGAGGTGCGGGGTCATGGCGTGCGCGGCGTCACCGAGCAGGGCGACCCGGCCCACCGTGTACGAGGGGAGCGGGGTCGCCAGCTCGTTGATGTCGTGGTGCAGCACCGCGTCCGGGCGGGTCGCCGCGAGCAGGGCCGGGATCGGCTCGTGCCAGCCGGCGAAGCGGCGCCGCATCTCGGCCATCGGGTCCGGGTACCGCACCCCGGCCGGGGCGTTGAGCACCGCGTGCCACTCGGCCCGGCCGTCCGGGAAGGCGATGTGGCCGAACTCCGCGCCGTGCCCCCAGGTCAGCTCGAAGTCGGCGTCCAGTCCGTCGACCGGGTGCTCGGTGATCGCCCGCAGCACCGTCGAGCCGCTGTGGACCGGGCCGGGGTGGTCGGGGAAGAGCCGACGGCGCAGCCGGCTGCCGATCCCGTCGGCGGCCACCACCAGGTCGGCGTCCAGCGCGGTGTCGCCGTACCCGACCCGGACCCGCGACGACGGCGCGGCGTCCACCGCCGTCACCTCGGCGCCGGTGACCAGCGACCCGGCCGGGAGCGCCGCGCGCAGGATGCGGTGCAGGACGGCCCGCGGGATGCCGATGATCGGCGCCCCCAACTCGCGTTCGAGCGCCGCGCCGTCCATCCGGGCCAGTCGCCGGCCGTCCGGCGTGCGGGTGCCGCCGGTGTACTGGCGGCGCGAGGCGGCCTCCACCGCGTCGCCGACGCCCAGGGCGGCGAGCGCCCGCAGTCCGTTGGCGGCCAGCGAGATGCCGGCGCCGGCGTCGTCCAGGACGGGGGCCCGCTCGACCACCGTGACGTCCCACCCCGCGAGCCGGAGTCCGATCGCGGCGGCCAGTCCGCCGATGCCGCCCCCGACCACCACCGCGCTGCTGCCGCTCATGCCCGGCCCCTCCTCCGTCATCGCACTCTTTCTACAGCTGTAGAAGGAGCGTACTACGCACTTACTACGGGTGTAGAAAGGGGGGATGCGGGAAGCTGGGACAGACGGACAGGGGCAGCCGGACGGACGCCGAGCGGGCGGGCGCGGATCGGCGGCGCGCGGGGCCGACCGGCGGGGGGCCGAGGTGCGCGGGGCCGACCGGCGCAGGTTGCTGGCGGACGCGGCGATCGGCGTCCTCGCCGACGCGGGCGTGCGCGGGCTGACCCACCGGGCGGTGGACGCGGCGGCGGGGCTGCCCGCCGGCACCACGTCCGCGTACCTGCGGACGCGGCAGGCGCTGCTCACCGCGCTCGTCCGTCGCCTGGTCGAGCTGGACCAGGGCGAGCTGCAGGTCATGGGCGAGCAGGTGGCGGTACGCTCGGCCGCCGAACTCGCCGAGGGGATCGCCCTGCTGACGGGGCGCCGGCTCACCGGCGAGGGGCGGCGCCGGTCACTGGCGCGCTACGCCTGCGCGGTGGAGAGCGTGCGCGACCCCGAGCTGCGCGAGATCCTCGTCCCGCGCGAGAACGCCGGCCGCGCCGCCGTCCGCGCGTTCATCGCCGGCCAGGGCGTGGCGGATCCGGACGGGCGCACCACCACGCTGCTGGCCTGCGTGGACGGACTGGTCTTCGACCGGCTGGTCGGCGGCGGGAGCGTCGGGGTGGACGAGATCGAGGGGCTGGTCGCGGCGGCACTGCGCCCTTCCGGCGGCGCCGCCGGCTGAGTCGCCGCCCGACCGCGTCGCCGCCCGGTGAGCCACTGCCCGGGTGAGCCGCCGCCCGGGTGGCGACTCGACCGGCAGCGGCTACCCCTCGGCGGTGTCGGGGGCGGGGCCGATCTCCGCGGCGAAGCCCGCGAGCAGGATGCGGAGGGTGCGGTGGAACCGCTGCTCCGAGTCCAGGCCGGCGCCGGTGGCGAAGGCGTGGGCCAGTTGCGGGAACACGGCCGGATCCAGCGAGCGGAACTGCTCCGGGTCGGGCTCGGTGCCCTCGTGGTGCGGGGTCTCGCCGGCTTCGGCGAGGGTGTGCCCGAGGGTGAAGGTGACCACGGCGTTGAGCACGTCCAGCGCGTCGGCGAGCGGTACGCCGTCGTCGCGCAGCGTGCTGAGCCCGCGCTCCAGCAGCCCCAGTGCCGCCGGGGTGGCGACCGGGCGGGTGGCGAGGACGGTGAGCATCGCCGGGTGGTCCAGCAGGATCCGGCGCAGGGCGACGGCGAAGTCGCCGATCACCGCCGTCCACGGCCGCCCCGCGGGGCCGGTGAAGAGGTCCCCGGCCGACAGCTCCAGCAGGCGTTCCACCATCCCGTCGAGCAGTGCCGCCTTGCTGGGCACGTAGTAGTAGAGCGTCATGCCCTCGACGCCGAGGGCCGCGCCGAGCTTGCGGTTGGACAGGGCCGCGAGCCCGTGCTCGTCGACGAAGGCCAGGGCGGCGTCGATGACCTTCTCCCTGGTCAGGCCCGTCCTCGGGCGTCCGCGTCCGCTGGCCATGACCTGTTCCTCCGTGCTCTCCGGGCTGCTCCAGGGTTGCGGCCCGATGACTCTTGCAGTGTAAGAAAATCATAGCGGACGGCCGGTCGTCGATCGGCGGCCGTCGGGTCGGACGGTGCGTCGCCGGTGACCGGTGGGCGGTGCCGGAACACTCATCCGAGTCACTGACAATGCGGCTCCCGGTGAACGGGGAAGGCATTTCTCGAAAAGGACGTACAGTCACATTAATTCGTACAGGGATTCACAGGGGCAAACGTGCGTGCTAGCGTGCGGCTGCCAGCTTCTCAGTTCGAGAAAGTGGGTCCTGTCCATGCGTCAAGAATTCTCCCGACGGGGATTCCTGGGTACGGCCGGAATGGCCGCCGCCGGGGTGTCCGCCGCCTCGCTCGGTCTGGCCGCCGGTCCCGCGGCCGCCGAGCCCGCTGAGTCCGAGGGGTCCAAGGTGTCCGAGGGCCAGACGGTGTTTCCGGGCGATCCGCGGTACCAGACGCTCGGCCAGGGCTTCAACCAGCGGTTCAGCAGTACGCCGGCCTACATCCGGCTGGCCGGGAACGAGGCCGACGCGGTGACGGGGCTGAAGACGGCGCTCGACCAGGGGCGGCGGCCGACGATCCGGGGTGGCGGGCACTGCTACGAGGGCTTCGTCGACAACGACAAGGGCGTCATCCTCGACCTCAGCACCATGCGCGGCGTCCGGACGGCGACGGACAAGTACGGTGCCTCCACCTACTGCGTGGAGGGCGGCGCCACCAACTGGGACGTCTACACCACCCTGTTCCGCAAGTACGGCGTCACGATCCCCGCCGGGTCGTGCTACTCGGTCGGGGCCGGCGGGCACATCTGCGGCGGAGGGTACGGGCTGCTCTCCCGGAGGCACGGCCTGACGGTCGACCACCTGGCGCAGGTCGACGTGGTCACGGTCCGGGGCGGCAGGGTGGAGGTGACCAGGGCGCACCGGGACGACCCGAAGGACTCCCCGGAGCAGGACCTCTTCTGGGCGCACACGGGCGGCGGCGGGGGGAACTTCGGGGTCGTGCTGCGCTACCACTTCCGCCACGACATCCCCGAGCCGCCGCCGCGGGTCTGGCTGAGCAACGTCGCGTGGGCGTGGGGCGACCTGATCAAGGAGCCGGAGGACTTCCACCGGCTGGTGAAGAACTTCGGCGCCTTCTTCGCCGCGCACAGCGGAAAGGACGAGACGGTCTACCGGGGGCTGTTCTCCATCCTCAAACTCACCCACCGGTCGAACGGCAACGTCGTCCTGCTCAGCCAGTGGGACGAGGACGATCCCGCCCCGCTGGACCATTTCCTGGCCGCGATGGAGGCCGGGATGAAAACCAAGGCCACGGTCCAGACCTTCAGCGCGGGCGGCCTGTTCCTGCCGTTCCCGGACAAGCGCCGTCAGATGCCGTGGTTCCAGGCCACCATGACGCTCAACGGCTCCGGCGACAACCAACGCGGCAAGTACAAGTCCGCCTACCACCGCACGACCTTCACCACCCGGCAGATCGACAGCTTCTGGGAGTGGCTGACCAAGCCCGACCCGGAGGGAGAGTTCGGTCAGACCCTGGTCCAGATCGACTCCTACGGCTGCCGGATCAACGCGCGCAATCCCACCGAGGCAGCCATCCCGCAACGCGACTCGATCCTGAAGCTCCAGTACCAGACGTACTGGACCGACCCGGCCAAGGACTCCCTCCACCTCGACTACCTACGCGGCCTCTACCAGGACGTCTACAAGGCCACCCACGGCATTCCGGAGATCGACACCGACACGGACGGCGCCTACGTCAACTACCCCGACACCGACCTCGGCACGGTCGGCCAGAAGAACCCCGTCTATCCCCGGCTGTACTACAAGCACAACTACACCCGCCTGCAGAAGACCAAGAAGACCTGGGACGACAAGAACGTCTTCCACCACGCCCAGTCGATCACCCTGCCGTCCTGACCGCACACGCAGAGCCATGTCCTCCCTCCGGCAACCGGATGATATCGGGGTGAATAGTGCGAGTAGAAAAGCTCAGAGTAGCGACTTGCCCGAGCGCGGTCGCCCACCGAACCTGCTCGCGGGAGTGGTACGGGTTCGGCGTGCCAGGGCGGGAGCTCTCAAGTGCGCGCGTGTTTGTGAGGGTGTACTCGGACTGATGCTGACTTTTGCTGACCTGAGCTGATTGCGCTCACGCCCGGGCCCCCAAGGCCACCGATCGGCCGCCAACCTCGGCGCGCGCCTGACCGCCCAAGCCCCCTGGGCCGCCGACCCACCCCGGAAACACGCACCACACCTTCACCGCGATCGCCGCCGAACTGCACGCCCACCCCTACTGGGCAACCACAGACAACCAGCACAAAGGCGAGGCGAAGCTCAAGCGGGACGCCTGGCACGACCGAGCGCTCTGACTTGGCACGGGCGACTTCCCGCGTCAACCGGCTCGGCGGCTCAGCCCGCCGGTCCGAGCGAAGGGAAGCTGAGCCGCGCCCGGTCAGCAGAGCTTCGGCTGTGCGACGCCCGGGGCGTGCCTCTTCCACAGCTCGTCGGGAATCGGACCGCTCAGCCGACGGCAGGCGAACTCGGTGAGATCGGCCGCGAGGGCGGGAAAGTCGCCCAGTTCCCAGACCTGCAGTGTCTGGTCCGACACACCCACCAGCAACCGCCCGTCCGGGCTGAAGCCGACCTCTCCGCCCGTCGGCATGCTCAGCCGTGCCACCAGGAAGGCCTGGGCGGGAGCCTCGACGTTCCAGACGGCGATCGCGCCGGTGGAACTCGCAGCTGCCACCAGCTTGCCTCCTGGGTGGTACGCCACCGCCTCGCTGTCCCTGATGTCGGCCAGTCGCGCAGCCTCCTTGGGTCTGTCGGGGTTGGCGAGGTTCCACAGGACGACGGCCGCGCCGCTCTCGGTGACGGCCAGCGTCCGGCTGTCCGGGCTGAAGGCGCCCCGGCCGACACCATAAGGATGCCCGTCGTCCTGGACCGCCGTCCATCCGCCCTCCGGTGTCCGGCGGAACACCGCCGACATGGGCTTGGTGAAGTTCCCACCGGTGTCGAGCGGGACGAGCAGCAGCCGACCGTCCGGGCTGATCCGGACGGGGGCGGTCGCGCTGGCCCCTTCCAGGGTGTACGCGGCCACCGGGCGGGTGCGGCTCCTGACGTCCCAGACCACCGAGGTGCCGGACGCGAACGGGTTCTCGGCCCCGGACGTGATCAGCGTCGTCCCGTCCGGGGTGAAGCCGACCGAGGCGTTACCCCGGACACCGGGCAGAGTGACGGCGAGGCGCGGGGCGGCGCGGTCGGTGACGTCCCAGAGGATGGTCTCGTCCACCGCGCCGCTCGCCAGCATGGTGCCGTCGGGGCTGAACGCCACGGTCTCGACCATCCTGTTGTGACCGGTGAGCGTGGCCGCCGCCCGCGGGTGCCGTGGGTCTGAGATGTCCCACAGCTCGACGGTCTCCACGGCGGTGCCGACAGCCGCAAACCGTCCGTCCGGGGTGAACGCGATCCCGTGCCCGGTCGATCCGAGGTCCGCGCGCCCGAGGAGGGTGGGCGCAGCGCGCTTGCCGACGTCCCAGGCGGTCAGGTTGTTTCGGCTGTCCAGCGCCGTGATGGTCCGGCCGTCAGGGCTGTAGGCCAGGCCTTCGACGGGCGTCTCCCGGTTGGTGACGGTGGCGGCCACCCGGGGGTGTGCCGGGTCCGTCACGTCGACCTCCATGACGGTTCCCACGCTGTCCCCACTCGCAAGCCGCCGGCCGTCGGGGCTGAACCGCAACGCCGAGACGTCGTCTACGTGCTCGGCCACGGTGGCCAGCGCCCGGGGGCCGGTCGGGTCGGCCATGTCCCACAGCCGCACGCGCCTTCCGGAACGGGTCACCAGCAGACGGCCGTCCGCGCTGAACACCAGCCCGGCGGACCAGCCGTCGATTCGCTTCAGCCGCCTCGGCTGGCTGGGATCGGAGACGTCCCAGACGGTCATGCCGGAGCGCTTGACGATCGAGTCCGGGTCAGGCACGTCACCGCTGAACTTGATCATGCCGTCGCCGATCACGAGCGTGCGGCCGTCCGGGCTCAGCGATACGGTGTCGCAGTCGTAGAGGTCAGACACCCGGGACACTCTGACCGGCTTCGTACGGTCGCGCAGGTCCCAGAGCGTCAGCGTGCCGCACTCCGTACCCTTCACGCTCCCGACGACGGCCATCATCGCGCCATCCCGGCTGAACGAAACGCTGTCCGCCCCCTCGGTCAGCGCGGGTTCCAGTGCCGTGGTCCTGACGGGCCCGGCCGGATCGGCGAGGTCCCAGAGGGTCACCGTCTTGACCCAGGCGGGGTCGCCGCTGCTCTCCAGCACGGCAAGTGTCCGGTCGTCGGGGCTGAAGACGAAGCCGGTGACCCGCTGCCGGTCCACGGGAACCTCCGTCAGCCGGCGCCGGTGAACGGGATCGGCGACGTCCCATAGGACGACGGCGGTCCGGGTGACGCCCACCAGCAGCCGGCCGTCGTGACTGAACGCCGACTCGTCGATGTAGTCGCCGGGCCGTTCCTCGTGGGCACCCAGGAAGCGCGACTGCGCGAGTGTCTCGGTCAGGCCGGCCCGGGTGTGCGGGGCGGGATCCAGCCGGACGGCCGCAAGCCCCATCGCGATGGCGTTCTCTGGCTGGACGTCCCGGAGGTCGCGGGCGTCGGAGACCAGCACCCGGGCAGTGGCGGCCTGACGCTGCTCCTGCGCCGTCAGCTGCTGCTGTCGGGCGAGGTAGGCGGCTGCCAGGGCGAGGCAGAGCGCCACCGCGACCGCGCCGAGCATGCGCCGCAGTACCCGGACCCGGCGGAGATCGCGCGCCTTCGTGGTCCGTTCCCTGGCCTGGCCGGCCTGCAGGAACTGTTGGTCCACGGCACGCAGCAGCCGCGCCGCCCGTTCGTCGGCGGCCCATTCGACCGCGGCCGCCAGGCGGGTTCCGACGTACAGGTAGGCCGGGTCCCGGTCGGAGTCCTCCCACAACTGAACGTCCGACAAGAGTTTCTGACGTTTGATCAGGTCATCCCGATCCGCTGTGATCCAATCCCTCAGTCGAGGCCAAGCGCGCAGTAGGGCCTCGTGCGTGAGTTCGGCACCGCCGCGGCCGACGGTGACCAGCCGGGCGGCCGCCAGCCGGTCCAGGAGCAGTGACAGTGAAGCCCGCTGCTGGTGCGACCTGCCTTCCCGCAGTACACGCAGCCGGGCCTGCCGACGCACCGCCTCCTCCCGGCCGTCCGGCAGTTGGACCATGCTCAGCATCAGGTCACGCAGAAGGGCGCGGCCCTCCTCGTCCAGGTCGTCGTGGATCGTCTCGGCGGTGTGGGTCAACGAGTCCCAGATCCCCCCGGTGGCGGCGTACCCCGCAAGCGTGAGAGTGCGGCCGGACCTCCGTACCCAGGTCTCACGCAACGCGTGTGAAAGGAATGGGAGCGCCGAACCGAGGGAAGGGTCACCGCCCTGTCCCACGTCGCGCAGCAGCAGATCCACAAGACCCTGCTCCAGTACCAGGCCGGTCAGAGCGGCTGGCCCCTCGATCGACGCCCGCAGGCCGTCCTCACTCATCTGCGGGACGATCACTTGACGTCTGCGCAGCGCCCTGACCAACTCCGGATGATCCAGACAGCTGTCGTACCGGTCGGCACGCAGGGCGATCACCACACGCACACCGGCGGCGCTGGCCCCGGACAGAACGGCGATGAAGCGGCTCCGCTCCTGCTCGTCCCGGCACAGGCTGAAGACCTCCTCGAACTGGTCGACCAGCAGGACGGGGCAGCCCGGGGGCACTGCGCCCGCGCCCAACTCGTTCTCCAGATCGGCCGTCGGCCGGTTCACCATCTGCGCCCAGCGGGTTGCCAGCGCCCGCAACGGGCGCGAGCCCGGAGCCTCCAGCAGCAGAGCGGGCCAGGGAGTCGCGGGGTCGGCGCCGTAACGGTGCTCCAGCGCTGGCAGCAGGCCGGCCCGCAGAATCGACGACTTGCCCGCGCCGGACGCGCCGACCAGCATGACCGGCGATGCCGGCTCCTCTTCGGGGCCGTCGTCCCCAAGGGCGACCCCTTCGGGACGGAGCACCTCGGCCAGGAGGCGCTCGACCAGTTCCTCCCGACCGAAGAAGAACTGGCACTCCTCCGGCCGGAATGCCTCCATCCCCGGGTAGGGGCAGACGGAACCATCGTTGCGGGCCGGTTCTTGGTCCCGGTCGGCCGGCGGCGAAAGGGGGTACGCCCGGTTCCGGGCCAGCACGAGTTGGCCGGCGCTGTCCGAGCTCTGCCGGTGCGGGCGGACATCGGTGTTCGCGAACAGCTGGTCGAGCCGGATATAGACAGCCTCGAGCGTCAACCGGGCGGGCGCGCCGGGGTGTCCCTCGCGGATCAGCCGCAGGAGTTCGCCACTGAATCGGGTGTGCCGCCGGCCCTCGGGTGCGTACGAGCGGTCGTAGCCCGAGGCGGAGGTCAGCAGGAAACTGCCTCGCGGGCGGGCCGAGACGAACGGGTCGCGGCGGAGCCCACCGCCGACATCGGCGAGACCGGAGAAGCAGCAGTCCAGGATCACGGCCGTCGGATGGGGACAACCGCTCAACACGTCCCGAATGGTGCGGAAGTGCACTGCTCCGGCAACCCGGCCGGCCCCGGTACTCGCGCTGGTCGCCACGTAGAGCTCTTCACTGGTACTCAGAACGCCGTGCCCGACGAAGTAGAACAACACCGGGCCGCGCGCCTCGGCGACGGCCTCCTCGACCACGGCGACCACCTCACCGCCCGTCGACGGATCCACCAGCAGGGTGACCTGTTCGGGTGTCATGCCACAGGCCTCAACCAGGGTGGCAGCCATGTCACAGGCGGTGGTGGCGGCACTGGGAAGATCCGGCAGACGCGGCAGGTCGACGGTCCCGTTCGGCGCGGCCGCCGTGTGACGGGCCGTGCCGACGACCACCGCCCGCGCTCCGGACACCCCGAAGCCCTCGGAGGGGTACGTCAAGGGCGATGTCACGGCCGTCAATCCCGCGCGGGCGGCAGCTCGTGGCCGGTGGGCGGCGTCACGGCGGCCGGCGCCCGCCCGGCTGCGGGAGGCGCGGGTTCAATGGCCTCCGCGATCCGACGGGTGAGCTCGGCGAGCTGCTCAGGACTCATCGGACGGACGCTGTCCGAGGCCACCGTCACCTGGCCGCCGTCAGGCCTGGTGACCGTCACCGCGACGCTCTGGCCGCCGCGGCGGTTCTGGACCCAGGTCACCACCGCGGTCGCGAGAACGGCGGCGACACCGCCAGGGGCGAGCACCGCGAGAAGCAGATCTCCGGTGCTGCCCATCGTACCGGGCGGCGGCTCGGCACTGTCGTCCCGCCTGACGGCCCCACGTAGTTCGGGCTGGCGGCTGAGCCACCTCCGCAGGTCGCCAGAGACGTCCTCCCCATCGACGGTCCGCGCCGATATCGCCACCGCCCCGACCGACTTAACGTCACATCACCCTGTTCACCGATCAGTTGACCCATGGGTACTCCGACCCATCCACCCTCTCACCATCGAGCGGGCATCGTCAGGCGCTTACGACGCTTCGGTGGGGGCTTGGTGCTCCAGGACCGCGAGCATCCACAGCGGTGCGCGACATCGGCAACCTTGCCGCAGCGCAGACTCAAGCAGATCCAGTACCGCCCGGATGTGGTCGACGGCTGCCTGGCCGGCACCGGCTTGATCACGGTCGAGTCGTGTCGATGAGTTCGGGGGCGTCGGATCGTCTTGACCTCTCTTTCCATGGCCATTCCTGATGCATGTTGTTGACAGATTGTCTTGCAATATCTGAGCTGTCATCACATTCGCCTTGCCACAGGGCCTTGACGTGGAAGTTCATCGCGGCCAACATCCTCTACCGGCAGGTCGAAGAGTCGCCAGGGGGCGGTGTCGCGGCGCTCGTTCGGCAGGACGTCCGAGTGCGATGTCAGCATCTACCGCGCTTCCGGGGCGTCCGCGCCCGTGGCGTTCCTATTTACGGCCTGTGGCGTTCACGCCCCCCTTGCCGCATCGCGCGGTGACCGTTCGACCGCAAACCCCCGCGGGGCACACAGAGGAGAAGAGATGCCGGACTCGGTGAATGACGTGGCCGCAGATGTCGAAGTGGCACGCCTGATCCGAGGAGGACACGCACGGGGTCGTTCGGCACTCGAGGAAGTGACGCACCGCCATGCAGGTGCGGTGAGGACCTACGCCAGCCTGTTCTGCGGGGAGGACCAAGCCGCGGAGAAGCTCGTGGAGGAGTCCTTCGAGCGAACCCTGGAAGCCGTCCACACCGACGCCGGACCGACGGAGAGCTGGCGGCCGCACCTCCTGGCCGAGGTGAGGAGAGTCGCGGCCGGTTGGGCGGACAGCGGACGCGAAGCGGCGCTGAGCCCCGGCTTCGTCGCCTGGCTGAACGGTCTGCCCCAGCCGGATCCGGCGGTCCCGTCGGCGCGTGCGGCGGTCGCCGCGGCGGAAGCGGACTCGTTCCTCCTGCGCGCGTTCCGGAGTCTTTCGGATCGTCAGCAGGTGGCACTGTGGGGCTGTCTCGAGGAGTCGACCGGTTACCCGTCGACACCTCGACCTGAGCCGGATGCGCCGACCAGAGAGATCCTCTACGACGCCTATCTGCAGGTGTACGCCTCGCGAGTCCCTCATCGGCCCTGCCGCCACCTGACCGCCGCCCTGGGGGACTACGTTCGGCGCGGTGTCGCCGACGACACCAAGAGGCTCGATCACCACCTCTCGTGGTGTGAGAGCTGTGGTCACGCCCGGGCGGAGCTCGTCGCCATCGACATCTGGCAGCGGCCGGTTCTGCTCCGGGGACTGCTGCTGTGGACGGGAGAGCCGTCGTCCTCGGCGCTGCCGGTGGTCGCGGCCTCCTCCCGGCCGCCGTCGACAGCCGTACCACGGTCCTCGCCCGGCACTCGAGTGCGTCCGCCGCACACCGACGGTCGGCGCCCCGGTGGGGGACGTGCACCGGTGGCCTTCGCCGCCGTGGTGGCGGCGCTGGTCATCGCCGGGGTGGCTCTCACCACCGTGGACGCCGCGGAGACACACCCTCCGCTGGTCGGCGCCCTCCCGCTCGCGTCCTCCGCGGGATCGGCATTCCCCACGAGTTCCCCGAGCGCGAGTCCGGTGGACATCTCGGCCTCGCCGTCGGCCTCGGAGGCGGCCTCGCCGTCGGCCTCGGAGGCGGCCTCGCCGTCGGCCTCGGAGGCGGCCTCGCCGTCGGCCACCCCGTCGGCCTCCCCGTCTCCCCGCAAGCCGACCGCCTCGGTGACGGCCCTTCCGTCTCCCACCCCGTCGACCCCACCACCGACCCTGGTCGTCGCCCCGCCACCGCCTGAGCCCGTCGGCCTCCCCCTCGTCAACCGGAGCTCGGGGCTCTGCGTCGGAATCACCGATCGGAGCGCCGGCAGCCCGCTGCAACTCCAGCAGTGCACCGGCCAGGCGTCCCAGCGCTGGGAGCGCATCGCGGCCGATCGGGACACCTACCAGCTCCGCAACGCGGACACGGGAACGTGCCTGGACGGGACCACCTCCGGCGGGAACCTCGTCATGGTCGTGCTCCGAGGCTGCCTGTCCGGTCCGGTCCGCACGCAGCAGCTGTGGCGTTTCGAGCCGGACGCCACATCCGGCGCAGTCCGGCTGTGGTTCGTACCGCCGGTCCCGTCGAGCGACTACGCCTCCCATCTGTTCGGCCCGCAGAACTGGCCGAACACCGACCCACCGCGCGTTGGATCGTCCCTTGTCCACCTGCCCGATTACTACCATTCCGGCAGCTTTCTGTTCACCATGGGCTGACCGGCGTGGGAGCCTGCCGGGTGCGGTGCGGTGCGGTGCGGTGCGGTGCGGTGCGGTGCGGTGCGGTGCGGTGCGGTGCGGTGCGGTGCGGTGCCGTCCGCACGGAGAAAGCGCGGCGGCGCTCCGCGAGCAGGTGCGGGGCGTGGCCGCGCTCATCGTGAAATGGACGGCGCCGTCCGCGGCGGGCAGCCCGACGACCAGCACCAAGTGTCGCTCGCGGCGAGCAGGTCCCGCCGGTCCGTCGCCAGGCCGGCTCGGCCGCCGAGCTGCACCCCCACCCGGCGGCCGAGCCGCTTGTCCTCGACCATGGTGTGCACCGGGAGGAGAGGGCCGGGCGGCGCGGCCGTGGGTCTCGAACGATCACCGCTACTGCCGGGCGGTCGCGTCACGACCGTGTCGTCGAGCTTGCGCTCCCTCCAAGGGGCGTGGTCGAGCCGATCGCCACCGAGCCGGTGCTGGCTCGCACGCCACCAGGCCGCCGCACCGCCGCCGGGCACTGCAGCGGCCTGGTGAGCGGTGTCGTGCCTCTGAAGCGTTTCCGGCGCTAGCCGGTCACCACTTGTAGGTCCAGACCGTGTCGGTGGACGCGTCGGAGGCGTTCACGTAGATCCGGATGCGCGCGGTGTCGTCCTGGAACCACTGGCCGGGGTGCCAGGTCTGCATGTCCAGCGTTGTGCAGTTCCCGGTGGGCGCAGCTGCGTTGGGGTTGCTGACCACGCGGATCGGCCCCCTGCCGGTGGTGACGGAGGTGTCGACCCGGTAGATGACGATGCCGGTGGCGCAGGCGTTGGAGTCGTTGTAGGCGGCCTTGCGGGACTCGGCGACGTAGGCGGTGGTGGGGCTGGTTCTGATCACCGCCAGCCGGTAGCCGTTGCCCCCGTACTCCAGCCCGGTCAGCGTGGTGGAGTACGTGTTCGCCGTGTCCAGGCAGGACACCTGGCTGTCGGTGATCCAGCCGAACTTCCACGCCTGCCAGCCGAAGTACAGCGGGGCCGGGCCGGAGATCCTGCCCATGAGGTCCCAGCCCCCGACGTACTGGTTCAGATCGCCGTCGAAGGCGTACAGGTCGGGCAGGCCGAAGGTGTGGCTGGTCTCGTGGTCGGCGACCTTGTAACCCCAGGTCCACATGTCCTGGCCGAAGGTCACCGCCCAGTGGATCAGCACCCAGCTGCCCGTCTGCGGGTTCCGGACCCAGGTGGGGGCGGCGGGGTCCTGGACGAAGGTCGGGGAGTGCTTGATCGCGCTCGCGGTGGCGGTCGGTACGACGTAGAACATGTCGTACCGGGAGAGGTCGACTCCGGCGTTGGCCGCGGCGGTGAGCGCGTCCTTCACGTAGACCTGGTGCGTCGACCAGGAGAAGCCGCGCTCCCAGTTGTAGGCGGTGGAGTTCTTCGGCATGCGGACCCAGTTGGCGTACGGGACCTGGATGTCCAGCGTGGTTTTGCCGTAAGAGGCGTTCCGCATCCAGTCCTTGGCGCCCTTCAGCGTGTCGTAGTAGGACGTGAGGGGCAGGGAAGTGCCGCCGGCGTCCGGGAAATCGACGTAGATCAAGCCGATGCGCTTGGTGCCGATCGGGTCCTGGAACCGGGCGTAGTCCGTCTGCTGGCCCTCGTCGGTGTACCCGGTCGTCCCCCGCAGCGCACATGCGGAGGCGCTCCGGTTGTTCCCGCGGGCGGGTTGGACGGGGACGACGGCCAGGGCCAGCACGGCGGCGGCCAGGACGAGCACGAGCACTGCCGGCAGCGTGCGCCGGCGTCTGGCTGAGGGTTCCACGGGAGCCTCCGAAGAGATCGATCCGGTGACGAGCCCGGCTGGCCTTCCCCTCACGGGTGGTCAGCAGGGTGTCCTGAGTGCTCCCGCGCACGGCCGGCTACTGCCGCGGTGCGGGGAGCGTGCACGCTATCGTCCGGATCGATCGATGCCTGCGGTAGCTCCCAGTTTTCTATCACGTTGTGTTATGGAAGCGGAGACCCTCCTTCCGAAAACGTTCAGCGGTGGCGGCCACTCGACGTGGCGAACCGCCTCACGGCCAGTGACGCCATCCGCGAGATCGGCCTTCACGGCGCAGAAGTTGACACCGCACCAAACCGCCTCCCACCTGCGGTCGAGCGCTTCGGGCCGGGCGCCCGCGTCCAGCCCTCCTGAAGACCTCCCGCACTTTCCGTTATCCGCAGCCCCGTGCCCGATCTCCCATACGTCGGCGGCAAACCACCCCCATCTGCCGACGAGGAGAGCACATGACCGGCAAACGAGCGGTACGCGGGCGCGACAACGGCCCTGTACCGGTGGGAACTTCGGTAGCGGCGAGCGTCAACGGCGGCGCCCTGTCCCGCCACGGACGATCCCCGAACTGACTGTCAGTCGACTCATCGCCGAGTCTGCGATCGGCCAGGACCAGCCATCGACTCGGTGCCCCACAACCGACACCGGCCGACCGTGCCGGACGAATTGACGAGCATCACCTCGAAGAGCGCAGCCTCCCCGCGAGGCCGCGCTGCACGGTGCTGCCCCCACACCAGGAGAACCCATGAAAGCCGCACACGCCCGCAACAAGCTGCCCAAGCTCCTGATAGCCGCCGCCCTCGCGCTGACCGCCGGGGTCGGGATCGCCGCCAACGGGCCGGGCAACGCCCAGGCGGGGCTCACCAGCCCGTCCCCCGAAGCCAAGACCGACGCTCCCAGCCCGGGTCTGGCACCCCAGTCGGCCACCGACGCCGTCCAGGACGACACGAAGCGGGTGCGTCCCAAGGACCGTCGGCCTCTGCCGTCCAACAACGAGGCGCAGCACCAGACCTACGGCAGCCCGACAACGCCCGCCGCGGCAAAGTCGAAGGCAACGACCGGAGAAGCGGGCAGCCCGAACGCGAGCGCCGCCTGCTCCACCAGCGCCTTCACCGCGAACACGGGCGGCGCCCTGATCCAGGCGATCCAGTCCGCCGGCCCGGACTGCATCAACGGCCTGTTCAACCTCACCGGTTCAGACGCACACCTGGCCTTCCAGGAGTCGCAGATGACCACGGTGGCGAACGCCTTGGCCGCCGCCTCCCGCAGCTACCCGGGGGACAACAGCACCCACGTCCTGGAACTCGTGCTCTACCTCCGGGCCGGCTACTACGTGCAGTGGAACCACAAGTCCGACGTCGGTGGCTACGGCAGCGCTCTGCGGACCGCGATCCAGTCCGCCCTGGACTCCTTCTACGCCAACGCCCACAGCCTGGACGCCACCGACGCCAACGGCGCCGTCCTCTCGGAAGCCGTCACCCTGATCGACAGCGCCAGCCAGAACGCGCGCTTCCTGTCCGTCCTCAAGAAGCTGCTCACCGGCTACAACAGCTCGTACAACAACTCGTACAACATGCTGACCGCGGTCAACAACGTCTACACCGTCCTCTTCCGCGGCCACCAGAACCCCGACTTCGTCACCGCCACCGAAGCCGACCCCTCCATCCTCACCACCCTCGAGACCTTCGCCAACAACAACCTCGGCCTCCTGGGCGGACCGCAGAGCTACCTGGCGTCCAACGCGGGCACCGAGCTGGCCCGGTTCCTCCAGGACCGCACCCTGACCCCCACCGTCCGCCCGATGATCAAGAACCTGCTGGCCAAGTCCTCGATGACCGGCCCCACCGCCCCCCTCTGGGTGGGCATCGCCGCCCAGGCGAACGACAACGACCAGAACAACTGCTCCGACTACGGCACCTGCGACCTCCCCAACCGGCTCAAGAAGGCCGTGCTGACCATCGACCACCAGTGCGGCACGATCCACATCGTGACCCAGGCGCTCACCAAGGAGCAGCTGCTCAGCACCTGCGACAGCCTCACCGGCGAGAACGCCTACTTCCACCAGCTCGCCAAGGACCCCGGCCCACTGCCCAACGACCACAACAGCGCCATGGAGGTGGACGTCTTCCACTCCACCAGCGACTACCAGACCTACGCCAACGTCATCTTCGGCGTCGACACCAACAACGGTGGCATCTACGAGGAAGGCGACCCCTCCAAGCCCGACAACCACGCGCGGTTCGTCGCCTACGAAGCCGACTGGCTGCGCCCGGGCTTCCAGATCTGGAACCTCAACCACGAGTACACCCACTACCTGGACGGCCGCTTCAACACCGCCGGCGACTTCGCCGCCACGACCGCCGTCCCCGGCACCATCTGGTGGATCGAAGGCTTCGCCGAGTACGAGTCCTACGGCTACCGTGGCGTGACCGACACCGCGGCGGTCGCCGACGCGGCCAAGGGCAGCTACCCGCTCAGCACCATCTTCGCCAACACCTACAGCAGCGGCACCGACCGGATCTACCCCTGGGGCTACCTCGCGGTGCGCTACATGATGGAGAAGCACCGTTCCGACATCGACACCCTGCTCGGCCACTACCGATCCGGTGACTACAAGGCCGCACTCGGCCTGATCAAGTCCATCGGCACCAGCTACGACGCCGACTGGGCCAAGTGGCTCAAGGAATGCGCCGCCGGCGCGTGCAACGCCCCCGGCAAGCCGCTCACCGCCACCTTCACCGCCAAGGCGAACGGCCTGAACGTCACGCTCACCGACACCACCGAAGACTCCGCAGCGATCACCGCTCACAAGTGGGACTTCGGCGACGGCACCACCTCCACCGATGCCAATCCGACCAAAACCTACGCCAAGCCGGGCAGCTACCACGTCCGGCTGACCGTCACCGACAAGGCCGGCGCCACCGCGACCGCCGACCAGACGGTCGCGGTCGGTGCTTCGACCGCCGAGTGCACCGCCGACGACCCCCGCCGCCTGGCGCAGAACTGCAGCCGATCCAACCTCACCGCCGCCGCCCGAGACAACACCTACCTCTACCTCGACATCCCCGCCGGAACCAAGAGCCTCACCATCACGACCACCCCCGGCACCGGAACCACCGACCTCTACTACAACCCCACCACCTGGGCCGACAGCACCGCCAACACCGCCTCCGCCACCGGCGACGGCCCGCACACCCTCACGATCCCCAACCCCCCGGCCGGCTGGAACTACATCACCCTCCACGCCACCACCGCCGTCACCGGCGCCACCGTGACGACCAGGTTCTGACCCTGAGGGTCACGCCGTCCCGGCGCCCGGCTTGCTGCCGGTGAACTGCTTCTGCCCGACGCCGGATTCACGTTCGGGTTCGGGTTCAACCGATTCGAACAGGACGGGGCCTTAAACTCGCACAAAAGATCGTACAAGTCTGGTGTGTGACAGGCCGGCCGGGACTCGACCTCGGGTCCTGGCCGGCCTGTCACGGACGTTTCGGACGTTTGGGTTCTGGTCCTGGGTGAGGCGCCCGTGCCCATCGGTGCAGGCCCACCGATGACCTGGGCCGAAGCCGCCTGCCTCGCCCGCCCGAGATCTTCCCGGCCGAGATGACCAGGCTGTCTCGGCCGGGCTCCGCTGCAGCTCGGACGCCTTCCGGACCCCGATGGTTCACCATGAACGCCCTGCCGGGCCGGCCGGAGGGCCGATGACGGCGCCCTGACGGCTGGGCCCGGTCCTTCACGAGGCCTTGACGGCGGGCGGGTGGTCAGTCGAGGCCGGGGACGAACTGGACGAGCAAGTCGATGGTCTTGATGCCGAGGAAGGGCAGGACGAGGCCGCCGAGGCCGTAGACGCGCAGGTTGCGGCGGAGCAGGTCGGTGGCGTTGGCGGGCTGGTAGCGGACGCCGCGCAGGGCGAGCGGGATCAGGGCGGTGATGATCAGGGCGTTGAAGATGATCGCGGAGGCGATGGCGGAGGTCGGGCTGTGCAGGCCCATGATGTTGAGGCGGTGCAGGCCGGGGTAGGCGCCGGCGAACATCGCGGGGATGATCGCGAAGAACTTGGCGACGTCGTTGGTGATCGAGAAGGTGGTCAACGCGCCTCGGGTGATGAGGAGTTGCTTGCCGACCCGGATGATCTCGATCAGCTTGGTGGGGTTGGAGTCGAGGTCGACCATGTTGCCGGCCTCCTTGGCGGCCGGGGTGCCGGTGTTCATCGCGACGCCGACGTCGGCCTGGGCGAGGGCGGGGGCGTCGTTGGTGCCGTCGCCGGTCATGGCGACCATGTTCCCGGCGGCCTGTTCCTTCTTCAGGTAGGCGAGTTTGTCCTCGGGGGTGGCCTCGGCGAGGTAGTCGTCGACACCCGCCTCGGCGGCGATGGCGCGCGCGGTGAGCGGGTTGTCGCCGGTGACCATGACGGTGCGGATGCCCATCCGGCGCAGGTCGGCGAAGCGCTCGGCGATGCCCTCCTTGACGACGTCCTTGAGTTCGATCACGCCGAGGGCCCGGGCGCCGTGCCGGTCGTGGACGGCCACCAGCAGTGGGGTGCCGCCCGCGGCGGAGATCCGGTCGACCAGCGGCTTGGCCTCGACCGGCAGCCGCCCGCCGGAGTGGACCACCCAGCGGGCGACGGCGTTGGCGGCGCCCTTGCGGACCAGGCAGCCGGTGCCGTCGGGCCGGCGCAGGTCGACGCCGCTCATCCGGCTCTGGGCGGTGAACGGGACGGCGGTCTGCTCGCCCAGTTCGCCCTCGGCGCGCGGCGGCACCCAGTACTGGCGGTCGGTCAGCTCGACGATCGACCGGCCCTCCGGGGTCTCGTCGGCGACCGAGGCGAGCTGGGCGGCCTCGGCGAGCTGCTCGACCGTGGCGCCGGGGAAGGGGTGCAGGGCGGTGGCGCGGCGGTTGCCGTGGGTGATGGTGCCGGTCTTGTCGAGCAGCAGGACGTCGACGTCGCCGGCGGCCTCGACGGCGCGCCCGGAGAGGGCGACGACGTTGCGCTGGACGAGGCGGTCCATGCCGGCGATGCCGATCGCGGAGAGCAGGGCGCCGATCGTGGTCGGGATGAGCGCGACCATCAGCGCGACCAGGACGATGGTCGTCTGCGGGGAGTTGGCGTAGATCGCCATCGGCTGGAGTGAGACCACGGCGAGGACGAAGACGATGGTCAGCGAGGCGAGCAGGATGTTGAGGGCGATCTCGTTCGGGGTCTTCTGCCGGTTCGCGCCCTCCACGAGGGTGATCATCCGGTCGATGAAGCTCTGCCCTGGCCGGGAGGTGATCCGGATGACCAGGTGGTCGGAGAGGACGCGGGTGCCGCCGGTGACGCCGGTCCGGTCGCCGCCGGACTCGCGGATCACCGGCGCGGACTCGCCCGTGATCGCGGACTCGTCCACCGCCGCGACGCCCTCGACGACCTCGCCGTCGCGCGGGATCACCTCGCCGGCCGACACCAGCACGATGTCGTGCAGCAGCAACTGCTCGGCGGGGATGGGCTCGTGGCGGTGATCGCGGATGCCGACCCGCCAGTGCGTCAGCCGGCGGGCGACGGTGCCGGTCCGGGCCTGCCGGAGCGAGTCGGCCTGGGCCTTGCCCCGGCTCTCCGCCACCGCCTCGGCGAGGTTGGCGAACAGCACGGTGAGCCAGAGCCAGAAGCTGATCATCCAGGCGAACACGCTCGGGTGGACGACGGCGGTGAGCGTGGTGAGGGCGGAGCCGGTCTCGACCACCAGCATGACGGGGTTCTTCGCCATGGTGTGCGGGTGGAGCTTGCGCACTGCGGCCGGCAGGGCCCCTCGGAGCTGGCGCGCGGTGATCAGCCGCCGCCGTCCGGGCCGGGGCATGGCGGGCCGGTGGCCCGGGTGCGGTGGCGCCGTCTCGGCACCGGAGTCCTTCGGGCGGCGGAACCAGTCGGGCCGGGTCCCGGCCGGGTTGGTGGTGGTGTCCGGTGGGGTGAGGGCCGAGCGGCGCATCGGTTCTGGGACCTTCCGGAGCCGCCCCGAGTGGCGGGGCGGCGTTGGTCGGGGACGGGGGACGCCGCACAGCGAAGCACCGGATCTCCATACGCCGTGTACGTTTTGACGCCCGCTTGGCGCGACACGGGAGCTCCTTGACACCACTCTGACGCGACCACCTGACGCACCGTCGGCCCGCCCTGTCGCACCAGCGGCGTCCGGACAGCACCGGGGTCGTCCGCCGACCGGGCCGGACGGAACGGTGCGGCCCACTCCCGCCGAGTGGAAGATCCTCGCCCTGTTGGTCGCCACCCCCGGGCGGCTGGTGCCCGGCCGGCAGGTCCTGAACGAGGTCCCGAGGCCTGATGCCGTGGACCAGAGCAACTGTCCGCGGGTCCGTCGGGTCCGTCGGGTCCGTCGGGTCCATCGGGTCCGTCGGGTCCATCTGGCCGCCCATGCGCCGCAAGCTCGAAGCCGACCCGGGGCTGGTGAACGTGCCCCTCGCCGTCACCACCCTGCTCGCCCTCGCGGGGCTGATCACCGCGCTGATGCTCGCCTCACGGGCCGACCGCCAGCTGGTCGCGCGGTCGCCTACGACCTGAACGCGGACGAGAGCCGCTACCTGACCGACCCGGCCCGGGCCGCCGCATACGAGCAGGCTTTCCTCGACAAGTCCCAGTCCTTCGCCCGGGTCGACGGCGCGGCCCTCGGCACCTACAACGCGAAGCTCGCCGCTCTGGCGGACGCACACCGGGCGAACCACGCCACCGTCGGCTTCGGCGGGTTCCTCGGCGACGAGCTGCGGAACATCACCTTCCCCGGTGAGCAGGACGCGGCCGAGCGGGTGCTGACAGCGTTCGAGGCCCATCAGCGGGACGACCGCAAGATCCGCGAACTGAACGCGCAAGGGCGCCTCAAGGAGGCCGTCACCTTCAACACCGGCACCGCCGCGGGCCAGTCCAACGCCGACTTCGGCGTGATCGCGGTGCATGCCGCCGGGGTCGATCCCGATGTGCCCGAGGACCCGCAGCCGTACACGCTCTGCGGGCTGGAGAGTGCTCCGATGGAACACGCGCACTACCGGCCGCTCCGGCCGGGCGAGCCGTGGTACCCGCCCCCGCTGGCCGATCGGCGCTGCCTCGAGTGTGACCGGGCCCTGCGCACCCGATGACCGCCGCGGCCGGGGTCGCCGCCGGTCAGCGTGTCCCTTCGGCCAGCCATTCGGAAAGGACGGCGGCCTGGCTGTGGTCCGCGTCCTTGGTGGCGGTCAGCAGTGTGAGCTTGTCGTGGGCGGCGAGGTCGCGCAGACGTCCGGCCGCCTCACGGTGGTGCGCATCCCGCAGTTCGGCCAGGTAGCGGCGGCGGAACTCGGCGAAGCGCTGCGGGTCGTGGCCGTACCAGCGGCGCAGCTCGGTCGACGGGGCCACGTCGCGCAGCCACTCGTCCAGGTCGGCGTCCTCCTTCTTCATCCCGCGCGGCCAGACGCGATCGACGAGCACCCGCCGCCCGTCCCGTGGGGAGGCTGCTTCGTAGATCCTCCGGTAGGTGATCCGTGCGGACATCGGGGGGTCCTTCCGGTCAATCGGCAGCTCCGAACGCTTTCGGCCCGGGGCAGTGCGGGTCGGGGCAGGGCTCGGGCTGCCAGACACGGTGACCGGCCAGGGCGGCGGTCTCGGCGAGGATCCAGCATCGTGGGTGTCCACAGATCGGGCACGGCTGTGCGAGGGCGCGAGACAGCACGGGTCTGGACGTGGGCATGGTGGTCATCGCGGTCACTCCTGCCGGATCGGCCTCAGGGACTCGACCCGCGATGCCGCGGGCGTCCCGCGGGTGCGTGTGCCCGGATCAGGAGGATCCTCACCTGGCCGGAGCCCCGCCGCACAGCCGGCCCGCTCATCGCCGCGTGCCCTGCCAACGCGAGTCCCGACCGCTCTCACCGGTCCACGCCCCCCATCACCGGGTCGATGCTGGCCACCGCGACGATGACGTCCGCGACCTGGCCGCCCTCGCACATCGCGGCCATGGCCTGGAGGTTGGTGAAGCTCGGGTCGCGGAAGTGCACCCGGTACGGCCGCGTGCCGCCGTCGGAGACGACGTGCACGCCCAGCTCGCCCCTGGCTGACTCGACCGCCGCGTACGCCTGGCCGACCGGGACGCGGAAGCCCTCCGTCACCAGTTTGAAGTGGTGGATCAGCGCCTCCATGGACTCGCCCATGATCTTGCGGATGTGGTCGAGCGAGTTGCCCAACCCGTCCGGGCCGACGGCCAGTTGGGCGGGCCAGGCGATCTTCTTGTCGGCCACCATGACCGGGCCCGGACGCAGCCGCTCCAGGCACTGCTCGACGATCCGCAGCGACTGGCGCATCTCCTCCAGCCGGATCAGGAAGCGGCCGTAGGAGTCGGCGGTGTCGGCCACCGCGACCTCGAACTCGTAGTCCTCGTAGCCGCAGTACGGGTCGCTCCTGCGCAGGTCGTGCGGCAGGCCGGTGGCGCGCAGGATCGGCCCGGTGGCGCCGAGCGCCAGGCAGCCGGCCAGGTCCAGGTGACCGACGTCGACCAGGCGGGCCTTGAAGGCCGGGTTCTTGGTCGCCAGCTTGTCGTACTCGTGCATCCGCGAGCGCAGCAGCTTCACGGCCTCGCGGACCTGCTCCACCGCACCCGGAGGCAGGTCCTGCGCCAGGCCGCCCGGCCGGACGTAGCCGTGGTTCATCCGCAGGCCGGTGACCAGCTCGAAGACGTCCAGGATGACCTCGCGGTCACGGAAGCCGTAGACCATCAGCGTGGTGGAGCCGATCTCCATCCCGCCGGCGGCCAGCGCCACCAGGTGCGAGGAGATCCGGTTGAGCTCCATCATCAGCACGCGGATCACGCTCGCCCGGTCCGGGACGTCGGCGGTGATGCCGAGCAGCTTCTCGACCGCCAGGCAGTAGGCGGTCTCGTTGAACAGCGGGGTCAGGTAGTCCATCCGGGTGACGAAGGTGGTGCCCTGGACCCAGGTGCGGAACTCGAGGTTCTTCTCGATGCCGGTGTGCAGATAACCGATGCCGCAGCGGGCCTGTCTCACCGTCTCGCCGTCGATCTCCAGGACCAGGCGCAGCACGCCGTGCGTGGACGGGTGCTGCGGACCCATGTTGACGATGATCCGCTCGTCGTCCGCCCGTTGTCGTCGTAGCGCGGCACCGGCGACCTCGTCCCAGTCACCACCGGTGACGGTGTAGACGCGGCCCTCGGTCGTGTCCCGTGCTCCCGCCGGCTCGTGCTCGGTGCCGCTCATCAGCCGCATGACCTCCGATCGGGTCGCCGGTCGCGTCGGTGTGCCCGTGTCGCGCTGCGTGACCGGTACGACGGGCCGCGGCCCGTCTCAGCAGGCCGGCGCCGGCGCGAGCCGCACGGGCACGACGTGCCGGCACGGGCTGCTCAAGTCCAGGATCGCGCACACGTGCCTGGAACACCCGGCCGGACCGGCAGCGCACCCGCCGCGCTTACCGCGGAACGGCGCCTGCGGCGGGCCCACACCCGCGGGCGCGAGGTCGCTCTGGCGCCGCAACCCGTGATCTTTCCCGACCCGCGCCCGACGGGTGGTTCCCCAGGTGTCCTCCTCCAGCCGCGTCAGCCCGGTGGCGGTTGTTCCGACACGCTACGGCGCGGCCCTGCAGCCGTCGTGGGTGACGGCAGACTGGCCTTGGCGCGGATGGACGACTGACTTGACGACGTCGCTGGCGTTCGTGACGCTCGTCCCCGGAAGTCGGAGGAAAGTTGGTCTCATACAGTGAGGGGATTCCATATGCCTTGGCCGGTATCGGTGCCGGCGTGGGCTGCGGCTTGTGGGCCACCCGTGGTCAACGGCGAATCCGCATTGCTGCGATCGTGGGCGGCGGGGCCCTTGGTTTCTCGTCCGCCTTTGTACTGGCCAATGTTCTCCTGCAGTCGGATGCAGTGGACCGGGCTTTCCTGGCCGAGGAGATCGGGTCCGGTCGGCTCGCCCTGCGAATCGCGACGATCGCTGCGGCATACCGGTTCTTCGTGAATGCCCGCCAGGTGTCCTACGACTTGCCGCCGCAACTCGACGACGAGGACGACAGCCCCTATGACCTTGAAGAGGCGAGGGCGAGACGCGCCAGAATACGGGCCTACCTTGCCGATCGAGACTGGCGGCCAGTGCGGATTCTGACCCGGAGCGTGGTTCACGCCTGCGCGCTCGCCACTCTCTGGGCGCTTGTGATCCTTGGGCGTCGGTCGCTGGAAATCACCGTGCTCAACTTTTTGATTGCGTTCAGTGTGGATGATTTTCTCCTGATGGCCTCCTATCGACTGGACAAGAAGACCACTCCTCCCGCCTGGCCCCGCCTCCAAGTCGCACTCACGCATTGGGCGATCCTTGCTCTTCTCTGTACTGTCCTTTTTCAGGAGTTCGAGATCTGGATTGCCGCTTGCGGGACCGTCATCGTCCTGCTGGTCGTTCTGGGCTCGGAGCTCGGCTCAATGGCAGACAGGTTCGCTGCGAATGTTTCGGTCTTCCTGGCTCACTTTCCGGATCCCGATGAAATCGAGGGTCCGGACGACGAAATCTAGTCGCCGCCTGCTTGGCGTGCGCTGACCGTGCTGGCGCCCGCCCGCAGCGTGACCAGGGCCGATCACCGCCCACAGGTCTCCGCCCGCCCGGCCCGCCTGACTCCGCCGGCCCCGCGCGTTGCCGTGGCCGGCCGCATGCCTCCTCCGCCCCCGGGTACCTGCTCAGCATGCTGACCCTCGGCGTCGAAGAGGAATACCTCCTGCTCGATGCGGCCACCGGCCTCCCGGTGGCCCGCGCCGCCCAAGTACGTGAGGCCGCCCGCCTCCAACCGTCCCTGGAGCGCGACGAGGTCCAGCGAGAACTGCTCCAGGCCCAGCTGGAAGTCGCCACCCCCATCTGCCATGACCTCGAGGAAGCCGGCGGACACCTGCTGCGCATGCGGCTGGCCCTCGGGGAGGCCGCCCGGCAGCAGGGCTGCCGCCTGGCCGCGTGCGGTGCCGCGCCGTTCACCGACCGCCTGCCGGTCCCCGTCACGGACACCGCCCGCTACCGCACCATGCGCGCCGACACCCGGCTGCTCACCGACCAGCAGCTGATCACCGGCATGCACGTCCACCTCGGCATCCCGGACCGCGGCGCCGGCGTCACCGTGATGAACGGGCTGCGGGCCTGGCTGCCCCTGCTGATCGCGCTCGCGGCGAATTCACCGCTGTGGCAGAACACCGACACCGGCTTCGCGAGCTGGCGCACCGTCGTCTTCGGCCGGTGGCCCGTCAGCGGGCCGCCGCCCTTCTTCGACGGCGCCGACGCCTACGACCGGCGCACCCGGGCCCTGGTCGAGCGCGGGCTGATCCGCGACATCGGACAGGTCTACTGGCACATCCGCCTTTCCGAGCGCTTCCCCACCGTCGAGGTCCGCGCCATGGACGTCCAGCTGCGCCCTGACGAAGCGGTGATGCTCACCGGCGTCGTACGCGCCCTGGCCACCCGCGCCCTCGGCGACGCGCGAGCCGGCCACGGCATCCCGCCCATCGAGCAGGAGATGCTCGCGGCTGCCGTGTGGCACAGCGCCCGGCACGGCTGCACGACCACGGTGTTCGATCCGCTCTCCGGCCGCCTGTCCAAAGCCTGCGACGCGGTGGCCGCCCTGCTCGACCACCTCGACCCGGTGATCGGGGACAGTGCGGACCGGCGACACGTCGTCCCCGTCCTGGAGCGCCTGCTACGCGACGGCAACGGTGCTGCCCGCCAACTTCGCCAGCTGCGCACTGAGGGCCGCAGCGGTCTCGTGGCGATGATCGCCGACCAGACCACCGGTGTATAGACGCCCGGCCTTCACGGTTCGGCGGCGGCGCGGATACCGCTCGTGCGGGTGCTGCCTCCGGACGCGTACGTCGGCCCGGATTGGCCGGCCTTCGCCGCCGAGGTGGGCTCGGACGTGGCCGGTGAGGTCGTGGAACGGCCCGGGGGGCGCCTGCTCTCGCGACGTCCGAGGCCGAGCCCGCCGTGCCGCCGATCGCCACCGAGCACACCACGGGGAAGCCCGGTCTCCCGGCAACGCCCCACGCGGCGCGGCAGTTGCCCGCCGGTGACCGCACCCTCCCACACCGCCGCCGCCCGGCTGACCGAGGCGGCCCGAGGCTTGGGTCCATCGCTGCGCGGGGGTTCAGCCGGTGCTGTCTCCGTCAGTTGATGAAGGGCTCGGGCCCGAGGCGGCCCCACGCCACGAGGGCGGCCAGGAGGACGTAGAACAGGTCCACTGCCACGAGCTTGAGTTCGTTTCGCCGGAACCGGGTGACAGCCGCACCGAGCATGAGCATCACCAGGCCGAGGGCGGCCAGCGGCACCAGAACCGGTGCGATGTCGAGTACGGCGGGCAGGATCAGGCCGACCGCGGCCAGGACCTCGACGGCTCCGATGGCCTTGACTCCGCCCGCACTGAAGTCGTCGACCCATCGGCCGCTGGCCCCGGCGGCGGCGATCCTCTCCTTCGGTGTGACCACCTTGAAGACGCCGCCCAACAGGTAGACGACGGCAAGCAGTCCGGCGACGATCCACAGTGCGAGGTTCACGAGCTTCTCCCTGAAGGTGTTGTGCGGGGACTTCGGCCGTGCGGCCGATCTGACGGTCGGGTGCTTCGAGGCCTCGTACGGTGGTGCGAGGCCTGAGACCAGCCCGTGGCCGTGTTCCGTTGGTGCCCTCTAGGACAAGGCACACCGACGGCCCGTGACAGCAGGGGTTGTGACCTGCGCCACCTGCCGAGGCGCTCAGCAGGACGCGGACGGCGGCCACGGCGCGGGCTGGATCCGGCCTCGGATACCCTGCTGGATGCTTTGTGGATCTTCGGACGAGGCGGAGAGGGCCCGTCGGAGACCCGTGACAGGAGAGCCGGGGGAGGGTTCCGTGTCGGGATCAGCAAGAGTGACGGACGCAGCCGCCTACCGGCCGCTGCTGTTCTCCATCGCCTACGGGATGACCGGCTCCGTGGGCGACGCCGAGGACCTCGTCCAGGACGCCTTCGTCGGCCTGACCCGAGCGCACCGGGCGGGGACCACGATCAACGACCTGAAGGCGTATCTGACGACATCGGTGACCCGGCTGGGGATCAACCACCTGGGTTCGGCACGGGTGCGGCGGGAGACTTATGTGGGGGAGTGGCTGCCCGAGCCGGTCGTGGTGTCCGCGGACCGGCCGGGACCGGCCGAGTACGTCGAACTGGCCGACTCACTGTCGATGGCGTTCCTCGTGCTCCTGGAAGCCCTCTCCCCGGTGGAGCGGGCGGTGTTCATGCTGCGCGAGGCCTTCGGATGGGGCTACCCGGACGTGGCGGGGGCCGTCGGCAAGTCCGAGGCCAACTGCCGACAGATCTTCGCCCGTGCCAGGAAGCGCATCGCCGCCGGAAGACAGCCGGCCGACATCGCGCCGCCGCCGGCCCGGCGGGCGGAGGGCGACGAGCTCGCCCGCAAGTTCTTCGAGGCCGCCGACGGCGGCGACCTCGACGCGCTGCTCGGCATGCTCGCGCCCGACGTGGTCTTCCACGGCGACGGCGGCGGCAAGGCGCAGGCGATCGGGAAGTCGCTGACCGACCCGCAGCGCATCGCCCGACTGCTCATCGCCGGGTTCCACCGGATCCGGCTGCTCGGCGTCTCCGCCCGACCGGCGTGGATCAACGGCAGGCCGGGCGCCGTGATGTACGACGCCGAAGAGCGCGTGGCCAGCGTCATCGAACTCGACATGGCCCACGGCGTGGTCCAAGCGGTCCACTCCGTGTCCAATCCCGACAAGCTCGACCATCTCGGACCGGTGTCCGACGTCGCACGGCTGCCGAAGAAGTGATCCGCCCCTACCGCCCGCGGGTTCGCGCCCGGGTGGTGGTTCACCCGTCTGCCCGGCATCCGGAGGCCGTGTCCCGGCGGTTCGCCGTCCGGGTGCCCGGCCCGGCGGCGGATGGCGGGGAGGCGTCGTAGGTTGCGAGCATGACCAGTGACGAGACGACGATCCCGGCCGTCGGGGTCCGCCCGCTGGACGAGGTGTTCGACGCGATCGAGTCCGCCGCCCGGCGCCCGCAGCCCTGGACGGACTTCGACCACGGCGTTCTGGGGGCCTACCGGTGGGCCGCCGGAGCCAAGGTGGCGGCGCCGGTCACTGCCGCCGCGGCGCTCGGGGTCACCGGGCCGTGCCGGGCACAGCTGCTGGCCGAATGCCAGGCCGCCGCGGTCCGCCTGCGCGACGCCCTGAACGGGCGAACGGACGCCGCGTACGCCCTGGGCGCCTACCAGGCGCTGGCCTGGCTGTGCGGTCACCACGAGGACTGCCCCTGACCGGCGCCGAGGAACAGCGCCCGCCCTCACCGCCGCTCCGCAGGAGGTGCCGACCGTGCCCGTGACCATCGTGAACACCCTGCCGCGGTGGAGGGGGTGGCGCTCCCGCCCCGACCTGCCGGTCGACCGCTCAGCCGACGACGTCGAGAACGCCAGCAGACGCTTCCTCCTCTACGGAGTCCTGCCGCTGTGGTTCGCCCCGGCGATCGCGGACTGGACGATGCACCGGCGGACCAGGATCGAGGACACCAGCGGCCTGCGCGAGTCCCTGATCCACACCCTGATGATGGCCGAGGCCGGCGGTCCGGTCGTGCTCGGCCTGACTGCCGAGATCAACCCGCTGGTCCTCGCCACCATGGCGGGCGCGGCCCTGGTGCACGGCGCCACCGCCGTGTGGGACGTGACCCTGGCCTCCGGGGAGCGGGAGATCACACCGATCGAGCAGCACGTCCACAGCTTCCTCGAAGTCCTCCCCCTCACCGCCGTCGCCTTCACGGCCTGCCTGCACTGGGACCAGGTCCGCTCGCTCCTGCGCGGCGGCGACTCGCGCCGCAGCTGGCGCCTGCACCCCAAGCCCCGCCCGCTTCCCGCCGGCTACCTGGCCGGATTCGCCGCCGCTGTGACCGTGTTCATCGCCCTGCCCTACGGCGAGGAGCTGCTGCGCTGCGCACGGGCCCAGGCGGCCCGCCACAAGCCGTAGGCGGGAGAGGATCCGACGACTCCGGGCGCTCCGGGGCCGGGCCGGCGGGGTGCGGCCCGGTCCCGGGGTCCGTCGCCGCCTGTCGGCGGCGGAGGGGTTCAGGACTTGCCGCGGCCGGTGACGAAGTCGCGCGCCCGGTCGACCAGGCCGACACCCGGGGCGAGCAGTTTGCTGGCCGTGGGGGTGTCGGGTGCGGCGGGGTGCGGGCGGGTGGGCGCCATGGCCTTGGCCCGGCGGATCTTGTCCCCGAGGTCGTCCAGCTGCTCGGCGGTACAGGCCTGGCGCAGCAGGGGGAACAGCTGGTACTCCTCCTCCTGGACGTGGCCGGTCACCTCGTTGATGAGCTGCCGCAGCAGTGGGATGATCTGCGGATCGTCCGCGCTCGTGTGCTCCAGCTCCTTGAGGATCTCCTCGACCCGGGCGTGGTCGGCGATCTCCTTGTCCGCGAGCCGGTCGCCGTCCTGGACGTGCTCGCGCACCGCCGGGTAGAGGTACTGCTCCTCGGCGACGGAGTGCCGCACCAGCTCGATGGTGACCTCGTCGACCGCATCACGCAGCTGCTGGCCCAGGCCGGACATGCCCCGGATCCGGGCGAACATCTCCTCCACCTCCCGGTGGTCGGCCATCAGTTCCTCGATCACGTTTCCGCCGTGCCCCATCGCACGCCCGCCTCTCGCTGGTTCCGTTCCGGGCCGGGTCGGTCCCGCCCATCGGGCAGTGGTTCCCCGATCACGCGGACGATGCGAGCGCGGGCGGAGGCACCCCACCCGATCGGACGCCGAGCCCGGGAGCCCTCGCGACCACGGCCCCAAGATCGGCAAGGCCGGCGAGGCCGACAAGGAACCCGCGCCGGCCGCGGCCGACACCCGGGCCCCGTGCCCGGTGGCGCCCCCGCCGTGCCGGCCCTCGGGTCGCGCCCGATCGCCCGACGGGGGGCCGCAGGACCGGACATGTGGGTGCTCTGTCATCGAGGGGGTCCGGAAGTAGCCGGACGATCAACGGGTGCACACTGGTTGACGCGACGTCGGTTCCGCGTTGGCGGTGAGGAGGGGCCGGAGGCTGGCCGCCGGTGGCGGGCTGGTTCACGCAGGGAAGCGGCAGGGGAGGAAGCCCGAGGGCGGGTGAGGTCAGGGGGAGCGCCGATGATGTTCGGGTATTCGGACGAGTGGTGGGTTCTGCTGTTCGTCCCGGTGGTGTTGTGGGTGCCGTTCGGCCCCTTCGTCATGGGTGCCATGGGGGTGTGGTGCGCCCGTCGGCCCGGTTGGGGGGCCCGGCTGTGGTCGGTGCTGCTGCCGGCGCTGCCGGTGGGGGTGTTGGCGGTCGACACGGTCCTGCCCACGGACACCTGGGACGAGCCGACCTGGTGGGACCACTTCCTCGGCTACCTCGGCGTGTACGTCGGGGGCCTCACGGTGCTGCCCTGGCTGCTCGGCTACGGCATCACGCGCGTGACGCGCGCACTGCGCTCCTGACCCCCGCCCCGCGCTCCGATAACCGCCGAGTTATCGATCGATGCACAAAGCGCGCGTTGATCCAGGCACGGCTCTCACGGGAGGCTTTGGGCACCCGCGCAGAAGCGAGCAGCCCACGGAATCGCCGGACAGATGGTCAATCTCTGAGGCGAGAACCTGCGCGCACTGCGGGGGGTCGAAGCGAGTTCGAAGCACCTCACCATGCGCTCGAACGAGACGTAGCGTCTCGTTCCTCAAGACGGGAACGTCATGAAGGTCCTGCTCACCGGTGCCACCGGCTACATAGGCTCCGCCGTCACCGACCACCTCGCCGCCGCCGGCCACCAGGTCGTCGCGCTCACCCGTGGCTCCGAGCCGCAGCCCGGCCGGGCCTGGCACGCCCAGCTGGTCGGCGACACCGCCGACCCGGCCTCGCTGGCCGGTGTGGTGACCCCCGAGATCGAGGCCGTGATCCACCTGGCCCCGCCGAGCGGCGACGCCGACGTCGACACCGCCGTCATCGAGGCGCTCGCCACCCCGCTGCGCGGCACCGGCCGCCCCTTCGTCTACACCAGCGGCGTCTGGGTGCTCGGCGCCACCGGCGAGGCCCAGGAGGTCGGCGAGGAGGCCCCGACCGACCCGATCGACATCGTCGGCTACCGCCCGCTGATCGAGCGGCGGGTGCTGGCGGAGGCCGCCGGGGGCGTGCGCGCGGTCGTCGTGCGGCCCGGCATCGTGTACGGCCGCGGCGGCGGCATCCCCGCCATCCTGGTCGACCGGGCCCGGCAGCAGGGGGTGCCCGAGTACTACGGCGAGGAGGACGTGCGCTGGCCGACCGTCCACGTGGACGACCTGGCCGAGCTCTTCGTGGCCGCCGTCGAGCGGGCCGAGGCCGGCACCGTCTGGCACGGCGTCGGCGAGTCGGCCGTCCCGGTCCGTGACCTCGCCCGGGCCGCCGGCCGCGCGGCCGGAGTGCTCGCCGCCCCGCACGCGGTGCCGGTGGAGCGGGCCGCCGAGGTCTTCGGCCCGCTCTTCGCGGACGCGCTCGCCCTCGACCAGAGCGTCAGCGGCGCCGCCGCCCGCACCGCCCTCGGCTGGCGGCCGCGCCGGCCGGGCGCGGTCGCCGAGCTGGTGTCGGGCTCGTACCGGCCGGTCGAGGTGTTCGGCGCCCCCGACGGCCCGGAGACCGACGCCGAGGTGGCGGCGATCCGCCGCCTGGTCGCCGAGGTCGAGCACGCCCAGCAGAACGAGCTGGTCGACCGGTTCCTGAGCGTCTTCCGCCGGGAGGACCCGGTGTGGACCACCGGCCACGGCAAGCGGCTGTCGGGCTTCGAGGAGATCGCGGCCTTCACCCGGAAGGTGCTGCCCGGTGCGACGGCCGAGTCCAGTGCCGTCTACGACGTGGAGCGCGTGCTGTTCCTGCGGCCCGACGTCGCCGCGGTGAACGTCCGCCAGCAGCCGGTCCGCCACGACGGCAGCCGGATCGCCGACCGGCCCGAGGGCCGCCCGTTCTACATCCTGGTCAAGGAGGACGGCACCTGGCGCGTGGGAGCCGCCCAGAACACCGTCGCGAGCGACTGACGGGCCGCACGGTTGCCCGGCTCGCAGCGCGGGTCTCGCGTTCGAACCGGCAGGAGTAGCACATGACATGGCCGGGGCCCGCTTGGCGCGTGCGGCTCGACCTCGGTGACGGCGGGCTCCGCCGCACGAGGGCATCGGCGCGCCGATGCCC